>JAIPGA010000067.1 GCA_021736445.1 Synergistales bacterium
CCGCCTCGGCCACCAGGGACATGTACGCCTCCGAGCAGGCCAAGGAGGAGCAGTGGCGCAAGTACCACGGCAAGGCCGTCGGCGTTCCGGGCACCGTTGCCGGCATGGCTATGGCCCTGGAGAAGTACGGCACCATGACCCTGGCCGAGGTCCTGCAGCCGGCGATCAAGCTGGCCGAGGAGGGCTTCCCTCTGGCCGGCGTGACGAGCAACGCCGCCGAGAGTCACTTCGACACCCTCACCAAGTGGAACACCGACAAGAACCTGGAGCCCTTCTTCAAGGACGGCCTGCCCCAGGAGCCCGGTGTGCATATCAAACTCCCCCGCCTGGCCGAGGCCTTCAAGCTTCTGGCCAAGGACGGCACCAAGGCCTTCTACCACGGCCCCATCGGCGAGGCCGTTGTGAAGGCCGTCAACAAGGCCGAGGGCCACATGACCATGGAAGACCTGGCCAACTACGAGGTCAAGATCCGCAAGCCCGCCGAGGGCACCTACCGGGGCTACAAGATCTACTCCATGTGCCCGCCCTCCTCCGGCGGCGTCACCCTGGTGGAGATCCTCAACATCCTGGAGAACTTCCCCCTCTACCAGTGGGGCCACAACAGCCCCAAGACGATCCACCACATGGCCGAGGCCTTCAAGATGGCCTTCGCCGACCGCGGCACCTATCTGGCCGACCCCGCATTTGTGGACATCCCCATGGAGGGCCTGCTCTCCAAGGAGTACGCCAAGGAGCTGGCCGGCAAGATCAAGGCCGACAGCGTCATGACGGATATCCCCGCCGGCGATCCCTCGGCCTACGAGCACCACTCCACCACCCACACCTCCGTGGCCGACGAGGCGGGCAACATCGTCTCCTTCACCCAGACCATCAACTACTTCTTCGGCTCCAGCGTGATCGACGAGAAGTACGGCATCATCCTCAACAACGAGCTGGCCGACTTCTCCTCCAACCCCGAGAGCGTCAACGCCCCCGAGCCGGGCAAGCGGCCGCTGTCGTCCATGTCGCCGAGCATCGTCCTCGACCATGACGGCGAGCCCTTCCTGGCCGCCGGCACCCCCGGCGCCTGGCGGATCATCACCTCCATGGCCCAGATCGTCAGCAACATCGTGGACTACGACATGAGCATCGACGGCGCCATCGAGGCACCGCGCTTCACCTGCCGTTCCGTCGGCGGTTCGCCCGACAAGCTGAAGCTCGAGTCCCGGATCCCCCAGGTCGTGGTGGACGCCCTGGCCGGCATGGGCTACGAGATCGAGATGAAAGACGCCTACGACCTCTACTTCGGCGGCGCCCAGGGCATCCTCTGGAAGGGCCCGGCCCTTCTGGGAGGCGCAGACTCCAGGCGCGACGGAGCCGCTGTCGGCTACTAGAAACAGCGCTCCACAGAGACGCACAGCCTGTAGTATCATGGAGGGGACGTTGCGGCGTCCCCTCTTTTGGTATGCCCAGAGCTCCGGGAAGGCAGGTGGATCGATGAACGGACAGCCGCCGAACGGCGAAGCCCTCCAGCGTGGCCAGGTCTTTCTCCTCTGGTGTCCCATGTTCTTCGCCCTCTGGATCGCCTTCTCCTGGATCCCGCCCACGCCGGTCTTCCACTTCATGGATGTGGCGGCGCAGTCCGGGGACAGCGGCTACCTGCTGGCCGCCGCCTCGGTACTGGTGCTGTTCAACACCGCCAGGGCCATCCCGCTCTACCTGGCCTGGTTCCTGCTGGGAGACACCCTCTCCGAGTGGCACCGGCGCACCGCCCACCTCTCCTGGGCGCTCCCCCTGGCGGGGATTCCCCTTTCCTACCTGGTGATGTCCCGCATGGTGGCGCCCCACTTCGGCATCCCCGCCGTGCTCAGCGTGGCCAGCGTGCTGGCCCTGCTGGTGCTGACCAGGCAGGTCAAGGGCTGGGGCAACAAGTCGCTGGCCCTGGGCGTGCTGGTCTTCTCCTTCCAGTGGCTGGATATCATCCCATCGCTCACCGCCGTGGGCGCCGGGCGGGGGGAGCTCTCCCTGGCCATCAAGAACCTGGCCCTCCTCATGGACCGGGCCAATGTCCTGGAGACCACCGGCTGGATCGTCTTTTTCAGTCTCTTCGCCGGCGCCATGGTGACCAACGAACTGCTGGTCAGCTACAGCCTCCGCCTCCGGCAGCTCCACCTCCTCAGAGCGAAGGAGCAGGAGCTCGCCCGGCTGCGGATGAACAGCCTGGAGCAGCGCAACGTGATGGAGAAGCAGCACCTGGTGCACGACCTCAAACGGCCGCTCACCACCATCCTGGGCCTCTCCGACGTGCTGCGGGCCACCCTGGCGGAGGGCGCAGGCAGGCGGCACGCCGACCACCTCAGCGACGCGGCGCTCTCCATGAGCGACATGATCTCCGAGATCCTCAGCGAGAAGGCCCGGCGCGAGCTGCCCGTGGCCGAGGTGGTGGACTACACCCTCAACCAGGTGAGCCCCTTTCCCTGGCGGGACCGGATCGCCACCCACCTTCCGGAGCCCCTGGGCCGCCAGACGGTGCGGGTGAACCTGGTGCGTTTCTCCCGGGCGCTGGTGAACCTGCTGGACAACGCCCGCCGGGCCACCGAGGGGGTGCGTGACGCCGCCATCGAGCTGGCGGTAGAGGGACGGGAAGGGGAGCTCGCCTTCGCCGTCCGCGACAACGGGCCGGGCTTTGCGAAAGAGCGGGGCGATTCCGGATGGAGCTCCACCGGCCTGGGGCTCGACTACGTCCGGGGCGTGGCGGAAAACCACCGGGGCCGGCTGGAGATCTCCCGCGCCCCGGGCATCACCGAGGCCGCCGTGGTGCTGGCGCGGGCCGCTGCAGAGGAGGAATCGGCATGACACTCTTTATCGGCGCCGTAGACGACGACCGCGATATCCTCTACACCCTGGAGGCCATGGCCGCAAGTCAGGGATGGAACATGCAGACCACCGCCGACCCGGCGCAGTGCCTCGGCTGGGTCCGCGACGACGCCGTGGACATCCTTCTGGTGGACTACCACATGCCCACCAGAAACGGCAGGGAGGTGGTGCTGGAAGCACGGCGCCACTCCTCCAAGGTGCTGCTGGTGGCCCTCACCGTGGAGGACCGCGAGGACATCGCCCGGGAACTCCTGCTGGCCGGGGCCGACGACTTCGTCACCAAGCCCCTCCGCCTGGCCGACTTCGCCTCGCGGATCAGGCTGCACACCCAGCTGGTGGAGCAGCGCCGCACCCTCCACTGGGAGGAACGGAGCAAGGGCCTGAACGAGGAGACCGAGCGCCGCGTCCTGCAGTACGTCAAGGGCGCGCCGGGCCCCATGGGGTGTAGGGAGGTCGGCGCGGGCTGCAATCTGGCCTCGGTGACGGCCAGGCGCTACCTGGAACATCTGGTCTCCCGGGGGACGCTCTCCCGCTGCCTCGGCGACCCCGGCGGCAGACCGGGCCGTCCGCCGGTGCTCTACACCCCGGCGGGAGACTGACCGCCGGTTGCGGCGGCGCCAAGAATGCAGTAGTGTGCACAAAACATTGCAGGGAGAGAGGGAGGCATCATCATGAAGGTAGTCGGATTCAACGGAAGCCCCAGAGAGCAGGGGAATACAGCCGCCATGATCGGCGAGGTCTTCGCCGCACTCCGGAAGGAAGGCATCGAGACGGAGCTGGTGCAGGTCGGCGGGAAGCCGGTCCGCGGCTGTACGGCCTGCATGCGGTGCCGGGAATCGGCGGACGGAACATGCGTGATCAACGACGACGAACTCAACGACTGGCTGCAGAAGATGGCGGCCGCCGACGGCATCATCCTCGGCTCGCCCACCTACTTCTCGGACCTCACCCCGGAGATGAAAGCCCTCATCGACCGGGCCGGCTTTGTGGCCAGAGGCAGCGGCGGTCTGCTGCGGCGCAAGGTCGGCGCCGCCGTGGTGGCCGTCCGGCGGGCCGGCGGGGTGCATGTCTTCGACTCCATCAACCATCTCTTCCTGATCAGCGAGATGATCGTCCCCGGTTCGGTCTACTGGAACATCGGCCAGGCCCGGGATATCGGCGACTTCGCCAGAGACGAGGAGGGCATCGCCACCATGCGGAAGCTGGGCGAGAACATGGCCTGGCTGCTCAAGCGCGTGGCTGCATAGCCCGCAGGGCCCCGGGAGAGGAGTGGCCGGCCGCGGCCGTTGCCTGCGCTGACGAGCTGCTTTGCTCTGTTGCTAGAGCACTGTTTTGTGTTATGCTTATGTTTGTCGTACAGATGGTTTTAGAGGAGAGGCGGTGGTAGCGATGCGGTGTGGAGTCAGACAGGCGTGGCGACAGGGGTTCACCCTGCCCATTGTGATCGTTGTTCTGGTGGCTGTGATGCTCATTGTAGGCACCAGTTTCTACATTGTTACGGGGTACTTCTCCCCCTCCGAAGAGACGGTGAGCCGGCTTGAGCTGGATAACGCCGCCCTCTCCGCGCTGGGGGAAGGGAAGAACTGGCTCTACGACCACTGCCGGAGCGGCGACGAACCGCCCGTCTGGGTGGACAATAACGATAACGGCTCTCTCGACATCGGTGACGGAGCTCCACTCTACCGTGCCCTGGTGGCCATCTCCTCCCGCGACCACACCAGCCGCGATCTCTACCGGGCCTACAGCTCCTACGACGACCAGATCCAGGCCTGGGTCTCCGTCCTGGACCAGAACTACACGCCGGCCCACGAAGAGGAGGCCTACGCCGCCTGCGTCCCGGCGCAGCGGATGGCGCCCGATGGGGGCGGGGACGCGGACGCGGGTGCCTCGGGAACCGGCGGAACTGTTTCTCCTGCGGAGCCCGATTCGGGGGATGTGGGGCTGGGTCCGATACCGGAGCCGTCAGGAGAGCCATTGTATGTCGGCGATGCCTGGAGCACTGTCTCGCCGGATTATCTCACTATCGGAGAAGCCCTTGGGGATTATGATTTTTCTTCAGGAGATCAGATCTGGGTTGCCGGAGACGCCTATAGCGACGATGAGGCGGTGTTTACCCTGGAAGGTGACCACGACGGCATCTCCATCATGGGCGGATTCCAGGGATTTGAAGGCCGTGTGGACGAACGGGAGTCCGGGAGAAAGACGGAGCTGTCGCTGGATCGTTCGCCGGGGAATATCCTCACAGTCGATCTGGGGAACAAGGACACCTTGCGCGGTGTCCGGATCGACGGGTTCACCTTTACAGGGGTACGGAACGGAACGGGATCGGATCCAGGGGTGATCTTCCTTTCAAAGCTCCAGAATAATGAGGTTGCCATTGATTTCAGCGATTGTTTGTTTTATGACAATTACGCCGAAATAGATGCAAATGAGGTGGGGAGCTCTGTTTTCTCCTGTTCCGATAAGAGCGGAAGGAATGATATTGATTTTGCCTTTGACGGATGCATCTTTCGAGCTAATGAATCAAAATTTGCTGGAAACAGCAAAGAAAATAAAGGTGGCTGTGGAGGCGGTGCATTCTTCGCAACCCTGGGGAGTGGAAACAGAAGCCTCTCGCTGAATTTCCAGAGCTGTTTTTTTGACAGCAATACCGCCCGGATAACAGGCGGTGTCGGGAACAACGGCGGAGGTGCTATCTACGCTACTGTGGGTAATGGAACGAATGAGCTTGCACTTACCCTCGAAGGGTGTTCTTTCACAAATAACGGTGTTGTCCTTGCTGATGGACTCGACAACTCCGGCGGAGGAGCTCTGTATGCAACGGTTGGAAATGGGAATGGTGACTTATTACTGACAGTGGACGAATCTTCCTTTGTGGACAATAGCATGGATATTGCTGGTGCCAGCAGCAATAGCGGTGGTGGAGCGATCTATTCCTCGGCAGGACAAGGGAATGCTACTCTTTCCTTCACCTTTGGAGTCAATAGCTTTATCGGGAACAAGGTGAAGCAGACACAGAGCGGCACACTGCAGTACTGTGGAGGCGGAGCCCAGTACTTTGACGGTTCCATGAGTGGTTTGCCCCGGGTTGTTGAGGCAGAGATGTATGGAAATTCTGTTGATATTCTGGGGGATAGCGCAACAAGTTATTGTGGAGGAGGAGCGATATACACAAAGGGTACAATGAACGGCTCCCTCTTTTCCTGGGCTTCGTTCCGGAACAATAGCTTCACCAGCAAGAACAGCGTGGGCAGTTACTGTGGAGGGGGCGTGATATATTCATATGCATCGGTTAAGGGTGCCGAATACTCCCAGTGCTCCTTCTCGGATAATACCGTGGATATTCCGGGAGCCGTTCATGAAACCTTGATAGGTGGCAGTGTTTTCTTTGGCAATGGCTCTTTTGAGAATGTCCTGATTGAAAACAGTACATTTAGTAAAAATAAATTAAGTCAATCCGGGGCAGGCGCCATTTTCATGAATGGTGCCTTCAAGAATGGCGAGATTAACTTTTGTACATTCTGTGGCAATACCCAGCAGGCTACCCCGGGTGCTGTAAAAGGAAATGCCCTGCATTGCACGACAAACCCTGCGAACACCCACGCAAATTCCACGATTTTCTGTGACCCGCTGGAAGACGGCGACACGGAGACCTACCCCGATACGATCAGCACCGATGGCAGCTATAACCTCAAGAAACTTTACGACGACTCCGGCGACATCCTCGAACCGCTGGAGCGGTATCTCATCACGGACAATACTACGACCGGCGAGATCTCCGGGGATATCCATGCCATCACCACAGACAGCGAGGCCTACAACTACATCGACGTGGATCTCAGCATCAGCGAAGACCAGCGCGGCAAGCCTCGCCCGGCGGCCGGGGCCTTCGACTGCGGCGCCTACGAGTACCAGGAGGCCGCCGGCTGGGTGCACTCCTATCTGGTCCGGGCTATCGCCCGGGACAGTGGGACCGGGAAAACCTACGCCATCGAGGAATCGGTGACGGTCCGTGTCGACGAGGACGGCACATCCATGGATGTCAACTACTGGAACGAGGTGCGGGGCGCCTGTCTGGACCAGCTGCAGGAGGATCTGGGGTTCGAGTAGCTGCTGCGGTCTGCGGGGCCCAGGCGCCCTGTCGTTCCGCGGGCGGCAAATCCGCGAAGGGGGGTGATCGGGGAAGGCGACGGAACGAGCGGTTGTCAGGGAGAGACTGTTGCAAGAGTGAGAGGAACCAACCGGCAAGAAAAGACAAGGAGGTTGAGATATGTCCTGGTCCAAGAAAGCCTTTGTTCTGCTACTCGCTGTAGCGTTCGTCTGTTTCGCCGGCTCCGCCATGGCGGCGCCCAAGGTGCTCAAACTGGCCCATCTGAATCCCCAGCAGCCCTTCGAGAACTCCACCGGCGCCATGGCCGCCGTCTTCAAGAGCATGGTGGAATCCAGCACCAACGGCAGCGTGGAGGTCAGGATCTACCCCGCCGGCCAGCTGGGCAACGAGCGGGAGACCATGGAACAGGTCAAGGCGGGCGTCGTGCAGAGCTACATCGCCTCCTCCGGCGGGATGGCGCCCTTCTATCCGCTCTACGGCGTGCTTGACATCCCCTTCGCCATCCCCAACTACGCCGTGGCCTGGAAGGTCCTGGACGGTCCCTTCGGCGACTATCTGGCCGAGGACATCCGCAAGAAGGCGGGCTACAAGGTGCTGGGCTTCGCCGAGTCGGGCGGCTTCTACCAGTTCACCAACAGCAAGCGGCCCATCGAGACGGTGGAGGACATGGAAGGCCTGAAGATGCGCACCATGACGCTGCCGTCGCACCAGAACCTGATGAAGACCTACGGCGCCGGGGCCGTGCCCATCGCCTGGGCGGAGATCTACACGGCGCTGCAGACCGGTGTGGCCGACGGGCAGCACAACCCCATCCCCATCATCCTCATCGGCAAGCTCTACGAGGTGCAGAAGTACCTCACCCTCACCAACCACCTTTACGGCACCTACTGCTGGGTCATGAACGACGACTTCTACAAGGGCCTCAGCGACCACGAGAAGCACATGGTGACGGTGGCCGCCCAGACGGCCATCGACGCCGGACGCGGGCTCAACCGGATCATCGAGGCCTCCGACAAGGGGCTGCCCAGGCTCATCGAGGAGGGCATGGAGGTCAACAAGCCCTCGCCGGAGGCCATGGAGACCTTCCGCGAGATGGGCCGCGCCTCGGCCATGGAGTTCATCGAGGAGAACTACGGCGAGGAGGGCCTGAAGCTCGCCGAGCGCTACCTGGACGCCATCGAAGAGGCCCAGGAGGAAATCCGGGAAGACCTGTAGCGCCACGGTCGGCGGCGGGACGTTTCGCACATGACAGAACAAAAGGAAAAACCACAGAGGAACGTCGGGGGCCGGGGGATCTTCGCCCTGGCCCGCCGCCTCGGAGACGGCCTGGAACGGGGACTGGAGATTCCGGTCCTCGTTCTTTCCATCGTCATGACCGTGACCGTCCTGATGGGGGTCTTCTTCCGGTATGTGCTCCACTCCCCCCTGGGGTGGACGGAGGAGCTCTCGCGGTATGTGATGATCTGGATGGCCCTCACCTCCGTGGCGCTCTGCATCTGGCGGCACGAGCACGTGGGTGTGACCATGCTGGTCAAGCGCCTGCCCCTGCGGCTGGGCAAGGCGGTGATCTTCGTCTCCAACGGGCTGGTGCTCTTCTTTCTCTATATCCTCACCAGGTACGGCTTCGCCATGGCCGAGGGCGGCAAGTCGCAGATCGCCACGGGGCTCCACACCACCATGTACTGGTGGCTCATGGCGGTGCCGGTGAGCGGGCTCCTCTGCATGGTCATGCTGGTCTGCAAGATGGTCCTCGATATCCGCAGGCGGCGGCTGGAGGAGATCCTCATGTCCGAGGAGATCGTGGACACCGTCAAACGCGAGGAAGGGCTTGATTTCTGATGACGATCCTGCTGACGGTCTCCCTCTTCGCGCTGATCTTCATCGGGATGCCCGTGGGCTTCGTGCTGGGCGTGACGGGGCTCTTCGGCCTCCTCAAGATGGGCGGGGCCGCCATCCTCACCCTGGTCCCCCAGCGCTACTTCGGCGGTGTGGACATGTTCACCCTCATGGCCATGCCCTTCTTCATCCTGGCCGGGGAGATCATGAACACCACGGGGATCACCCACCGGCTGGTGCGCTTCAGCAACGTGCTGGTGGGGCATCTCCAGGGGGGGCTGGCCCACGCCAACATCGTGGCCTCCATCTTTTTCGCCGGCCTCACCGGGGCGGCGGTGAGCGACACGGCGGCCATCGGCTCCATGCTCATCCCCGCCATGACCGAGGAGGGCTACGACAAGGACTTCTCGGCGGCGGTGACGGCCTCGTCGTCGATCATCGGGCCCACCATTCCGCCCTCCAACATCATGGTGATCTACGGGGCCTTCATGCAGGTCTCCATCGCCGGGCTCTTCATGACGGGGCTCATCCCCGGGCTGCTGCTGGGGCTCTCCCTGATGATCATGACGGCCCGGATCGCCAAAAAGCGCAACTACCCGGTGGGCGAGCGGCGGGCCACCATGAAGGAGATTGCCGTGGGCTTCAGGGACGCCCTGGCGGCGCTTCTGATGCCGCTGATCATCCTGGGCGGTATCCTCAGCGGGGTCTTCACCCCCACCGAGGCGGCCGCGGTGGCGGTGGCCTACGCCTTCTTTCTGGGCTTTTTCGTCTACCGCAACCTCACGCTGCGGGATCTGCCGCCGCTCTTTCTCAAGATGGCCCGCACCACAGGGGTGGTCTTTCTGGTGATCGCCACGGCCTCCATCCTGGGCTGGGTGCTCACCATGGAGCAGATCCCCGAGAAGGTGGCCGCACTGATGCTGGGGCTCACCACCAACAAGTACCTCATCATGCTGATGATCCTGGCGCTGCTGATGGTGGTGGGGCTTTTCATGGACATCGCCGCGGCGCTGATCATCCTGGGCCCCATCCTCCACCCCCTGGCGGTGAGCCTGGGCTACAATCCGCTGCACTTTGGGATTATCATGGTGCTGGCGCTGAACATCGCGCTGATGACGCCGCCTGTGGGGGCCTGTCTCTTCGTGGCCTGCGGGATCAGCAAACTGACGCTGGAGCAGATCAGCAAGGCGATCTGGCCGTTCATCGTGGTGGAGTTCGCTGTGCTGCTGCTGGTAACCTTTATTCCCGAGATCGCCCTCACCCTCCCGAGGCTGCTGGGTCTCACCGGGTGAGGAGCGCAACGACAAAGGAGTGACGACGGTGCAGTATGAAGCGGTATTGGAGAAGGCGCGGGCCTACGGGCCGAAGATGAACGCCTTCCTGCGCGACATGGTGGCTATCCCCAGCGAGGGCGGCGGGGAGAAACAGGTGATCGACCGGATCGCCCGGGAGATGCGCGAGGTGGGCTTCTACCGGGTGGATATCGATCCCATGGGCAACGTCCTGGGCTACATGGGGACCGGCGAACGGCTGATCGCCATGGACGGTCATGTGGACACCGTAGGGATCGGCGACCGGAATCAGTGGGACTTCGACCCCTACGAGGGCTACGAGGACGACGAGACCATCGGCGGCCGGGGGACCAGCGACCAGGAGGGCGGCATGGCCTCCATGGTCTACGGGGCGAAGATCATGAAGGATCTCGACCTGCTGGAGGGCTACACGCTCCTGGTGACAGGCAGTGTGATGGAGGAGCCCTGCGACGGCCTCTGCTGGCAGTACATCATCGAGGAGGACGGCATCCGGCCGGAGTTCGTGGTGCTCACCGAGCCCTCGGCGGGCAAGATCTGCCGGGGCCACCGCGGACGGATGGAGATCAGGGTGACCACCGGCGGGGTGAGCTGCCACGGCTCGGCTCCGGAGCGGGGCGACAACGCCATCTACAAGATGGCCCCCATCCTCACGGAGCTCCGGGCGCTCCACGAGAACCTCCACGTGGATCCCTTCCTGGGCAAGGGGAGCCTCGCGGTGTCGGAGATCTTTTTCAGCTCCCCCTCGCGCTGCGCCGTGGCCGACGGCTGTTCCATCTCCATCGACCGGCGGCTGACCCACGGCGAGACCAAGGAGACGGCCCTGCGGGAGATCGAGAACCTTCCCGCCGTCAAGGAAGCGGGAGCCGCCGTGGAGCTCTACAGCTACGAGGAGCCCTCCTACACGGGGCTGGTCTATCCCACCGACGCCTACTTCCCGACGTGGGTGATCGAGGAGGACCACCCGGCCTGCCTGAGCATGGCGGAGGCCCACCGGGGGCTCTTCGGCGAGCCGGTGGTGGAGCGCTGGACCTTCTCCACCAACGGGGTCTCCATCATGGGGCGCCACGGCATCCCCTGCATCGGCTACGGCCCGGGCCACGAGGACCAGGCCCACGCACCGAACGAGAAGACCTGGAAGGAGGAGCTTGTCAAGGCGGCGGCGCTCTACGCCGTGACGCCCCGGCTCTACCTGGATCGCTACACCCAGTGACCGCTGCTCCGGCGGTCGGGGTTCGATCTCCCGGAATCCGGTGGGGGATCACACAACTTGTGCGAAAGGAATGAAACGGCGATGCAGAGCATCTTTCGAGGGAAGCATTTCATTACGCTGCAGGAATGGTCGCGGGAGGAGATCGACACGCTGCTGGAGGTCTCCCGGGACCTGAAAAAGAGCTTCGCCATGGGGGAGCCCACGCCCTATCTGCCCTACCAGACGGTCTTTCTGATGTTCTTCGAGCAGTCCACCAGGACGCGGAACTCCATGGAGGCGGGGATCGCCCAGCTCGGCGGCCACGGCAACTTCCTGGACACCAGCACCATGCAGATCTCCCACGGCGAGGTGGCCAAGGACACGGCGGTGATCCTCTCCCGTTTCGGCCACGGCATCGCCTGCCGGAACTGCTTCTGGGGGATCGGCAATGTCTACCTCCGGGACATGGCCAGATGGTCCACGGCGCCGGTGATGAACCTGCAGTGCGACCTCTACCACCCCATGCAGGGGATCGCCGACCTCATGACCATCCAGGAGAAGCGCCCGGATCTGCGGCGGCTCAAGGTCTCCGTCATCTGGGCCTACGCCACCAGCCACAAGAAGCCCATCTCCGTGCCGGTCACCCAGGTGCTGCTCTTCCCGCGCTTCGGGATGGACGTCACGCTGGCCTACCCCGAGGGCTACGACCTCCCCGCCTGGGTGATCGACCAGGCGAAGGAGAACGCCCGAGTCCACGGCGGCAGTGTGACCATCACCCACGACATGGAGGCGGCCTACCGGGACGCCGACGTGGTCTTCCCCAAGAACTGGGGCAGCTGGGCGAGCAGCAGGAGCGACGAGGAGATGGACAGTCTTCTGGCCCAGTACAGGGGCTGGAAGTGCACGCAGGAGATGATGGACCTCGCCGCCGACGGCTGTCTCTACATGCACGCCCTTCCCGCCGACCGGGGGAACGAGGTGGAGGACGCCGTGATTGACGGGCCCCAGTCGGTTGTGTACGATGAAGCGGAGAACAGATTGCATACAGCGAAGGCAGTGATGACACTGACCATGGGAGGACGGTAGGCCCGGCCTCCCAGTCGACAGCCGAGAGGAGGTGCGGCGCGGTTCCCTGCGCCGGCGGAGCATGACGGAGCAGTTTTCGGTAGCCACCAGCGAGCGCGAGGTCTTTGTGGAGATCACCAGAGAGGTGCAGGAGGCCGTGACCGCCTCCGGCGTCGGCGAAGGGGTCTGCCACGTCTATGTGCCCCACACCACGGCGGCCGTGACGGTGAACGAGCGGGCCGACCCCGATGTGCCGGAGGACATCCTGGGGATGCTCCACACCCTGGTGCCCCACAAGGCGGGGTACAGGCATATCGAGGGCAACGCCGACGCCCACATCAAGGCGACGCTGGTGGGGGTCTCCGAGACGATCCCCGTCTCCGGCGGGCGTCTGGCGCTGGGTCGCTGGCAGGGGGTCTTCTTCTGCGAGTTCGACGGCCCGCGGCGGCGGCAGGTCGCCGTGACCGTCACGGCCTGAGCGGGGCAATCCCGGAGCCGAACGAACGAGTCGCCCCCCGGCGCATCCGGGGGGCCTTTGCTGTATGATGCTGCTGGAGCAATCCAAAAGGGGCGGGTGGAAGATGATCGAGGAGCATCGCGAACAACGGACCGGTTTCATTGTGGCGCTGACCACATTTGTCGCCTGGGGATTTCTGGCCATGTACTGGAAGTTCCTGCAGGAGGTGCCGCCGCTGCAGATCCTGGCCCACAGGATTGTCTGGAGCATGCTCTTTCTCGTCCTCTGTCTGCTTGTCTCACGCAGACTGGGGGAGGTATGGGCGGCGCTCAGACAGAGGGCGACCATCGTCCTGCTGGTCTTCAGCAGTGTGGCCATCAGCGTCAACTGGCTCACCTACATCATCGGCGTCAACTCCGACCGGCTGCTGGAGGTGAGCATGGGGTACTACATCAATCCGCTGGTGAACGTCTTCTTCGGGTTTGTCATCTTCCACGACCGCCTGCGGCCCGTCCAGTGGTGCGCCATCGCCCTGGCTGCGGCGGGGGTGGGCTACCGGGTGGCCACCTTCGGGGCCGTCCCCTGGGTGGCCTTCATCCTGGCGGGGAGCTTCGGGACCTACGGGGTGCTGCGCAAACTGGCCCGGGTGGCGGCGATCCCCGGGCTCTCCATCGAAACGGTGATCCTCACCGTGCCGGCGGCGGGCTATCTGGCCTGGGCCCATGCCAACGGGCAGGGCGCCATGGGGGGGCTCGGCGCCGATATCGACCTGCTGCTGGTCGGTTCCGCGCTGGCCACGGCGCTGCCCCTGCTGGGGTTCACCTACGGGGCGCGCCGGCTCAGCCTGGTGACCCTGGGCCTGCTGCAGTATCTGGCCCCGACGATCCATTTCATCCTGGGGCTCTGGGTCTTCGGCGAGCCCTTCGGGACCACCCAGCTGGTCATGTTTGTCTGTATCTGGACGGCCCTGACGGTCTACACCGCCGAGGGGATCCTCCACCGCCGGCGTCTCGCCCTGGAGGGGGAGGCGGCGCTGGTGGAGGAGATCTCGAAGGATGGGGGTGCCTAGCGTGACGGAGCCGATCCTCTCTGTCGATCTCGCCGGCGGCACGGTGGAGACAGAACCGCTCTCCTCCCGGGAGTACGCCTTCGGCGGCCGGGGGACCAACCAGGAGCTGCTGGCGGAACGGATGCGCCCCGGGGTGGAGCCGCTTGACCCGGCGAGCTGGATCATGCTGGGGACGGGGGCCTTCACGGGCAGCGACATCCCCGCCTCGCCGCGGCTGGCGGTGGATTTCCGCAATGTGCTGAACGGCGGCGTGGGGTCCGCCAACTGCGGCGGGTTCTTCGGTGCCGCGCTGCGCAACGCCGGCGTGGCCCACCTCTGCATCACCGGTGCGGCGGAGCATCCCGTCTATCTGGAGGTGGACCGGGGGCGCGTCGCCCTCCGGGACGCCCGGCATCTCTGGGGGATGACGGTTTCCCGGACGGAGGAGGCCATCCGCAGCGAACTGGGCGACAGCGGGGCCCGGACGCTGGCCATCGGCCCGGCGGGGGAGCGGATGGTGCGCTTCGCCTGCCTCATCGCCGACAGGGGAAGGGCGGCCGGGTATGGCGGCCCCGGCGCGGTCTTCGGCAGCAAGAACCTCAAGGCGGTGGCGGTGCGGAGCGGCGGCGGAGACGGCCCGGGCCGGATCGGCGAGGCGGCCGGCGCCGTAGCGCGGCGGCTGCGGGAGAGCGCCTTCGGTCGGGTCCACGCCGAGGGGGGCACCCTCTGGGCCTATCTCAGAAACGGTTC
>JAIPGA010000068.1 GCA_021736445.1 Synergistales bacterium
CATCTATGAATTGATTATAGCGTACCTCGCTGATGTTGCAATCCGTCGATCCCGGGAAAACCAGGATTCTTCAATCTGCGGTGCTCCATGGATGGCAACATCTGTCTATATTCGCTGATGTTTTGGCCAACAGTTGGCAGCCCTTGCGGTGGTACTTGGTCCCGCTCTCGGTGACATACACGGTGATCCCCTTCCGGTCGCGGGGAGCGGACCGCTCCAGCTGCTCGCCGGGGAAGGCGTGGAGCAGCAGGAAGAGATCCTCGTCGGCGGCCGGGTTCCACCAGACCGGCGCCGGTTCGCCGGCGGCGATGTAGGCCTTCAGGCTCCCCGGCGCGCGGGCCTCGAAGGCCTCCTGGATCCCCTCTTCCAGCTCCGCGAGCAGATCCACGCCGGCCCGGCGTTCCACCTCGTCGATGGGCACCGCGTGGTCGCCGTAGACCGCGTCGCGGGGGGTCTGCTGGTCCATGATCCAGGCCCAGCCCCGCAGTGTGGCGGGGTCGCCGGGGCGCTCCTCCACCAGGGCCGCCTTGTAGTAGCCCGAAGGCAGCCGGTGGGGTTCGTCGGCCCCGGGAAGCGGCGGCATGGGGCGTTCGTAGAGGGTGCCCGTCACCACGTAGACACGGTAGCCGTTGCGGGCCAGGTTGCGGATCTCCTCCTCCAGCAGCCGCCAGGGCCCCTGGTTGAGCGCCGACTTCTGGGGGGTGATGTTACTGAGGTAGTTGGTCTGCTCCCAGTGGGGCGTGCCCTTCACGCCGGCCAGGGGGACCATGTGCCCCCGGTCGGTGTGGAGCGCCGCGTGGGCGCCTCTGTAGTCCTCGGGCTCCAGTGTCGCCGTCTCGGGGAGGGCGGGGTCGGCCTTCCAGTAGCGATGGGTATCGGTGTCACCGTAGATGGTCCGCGGCGAGACCACATAGGCCGCCCAGTCGGCGAACCTGGTTTCGGGATCGGCGCAGAGGATGTAGATCTCCCGCTCCACCAGGGTGCCGCCGGCGCCCTGGGGCGCGCCGTAGAGGGTGGGCTCCCCGGCCGAGGCGGGGAGCGCCGCGATGAACAGCAGCAACAGAAGCGATATCACTCTGATTGGTCTCATGGGACCTCCTCACACAGGACAGTACCGGCCCGGCCGAACGGGAGAGGTCGCTCCCGGCTCCGCCGGGAAGGAACCCTATTTTTGGAGGGAACCGTTCCTTACAAGGATAGCACCGGACCGGCGGCCGGGGAAGACGGGGCGCGCTTCCGGGATAGCCGTGGGCACACAGAGGATGGAGACAGCCGAAGCCGCCTCCATCCTTGCGGGTTGCGGTTCCCTTCGGGCATGCGTTGCGGCTAGAGGTAGCCCGCCTCCTTCAGGGCTTCGGCGGCCTTGTCCACGTTGCGGCTGTTGACCTTCACCACCGGGCCGGTGCAGCCCATTGCCGACTCGGCGTAGATGGAGGCCTTCCAGAGGGCCCGGACGGCGTCCTCGATGGCCAGCACGTCCACACCGTGGAGCTCCTCGTCGGTGGGCTCTCTGGGCGGGGCCGTCACTTCCTCCCCGGCGGCCGCCTGCCTGGGCTGGGCCCTGGCCAGCTCCTCGTCGAGGCCCGCCTTCCGCGCGGCGGCCAGCTCGCCCTTGACCAGCCCGGGCAGGTTGCCCCGCACCGCCTGGGCGGTGAAGGCCACCGCGCCGGCGATCACCGGTGCGCCGCTGGCCCGGGAGATGATGGAGATCACCTTGTCCCAGCCTTCGCCGGCGGAGGGGCCGTATCCCCAGCCCAGGGCCTCGTAGCTGCCGCCGGTGGAATATGCGGAGAACATCTTGATCAGCACGTTGCCGGTGAGGGTGTCGGTGACGCAGACATCCACCGCTCCGGCCAGGATGTCGTTGCCCCGCAGCACGGCGCCGCCGTCCCTGCGGACGCTGCTGCCGAAGGTCATGGGATAGCCGGCCTCCACGAGCTTCTGCAGCGACCGGTAGACCGTCTGGGCGCCCTCCACGTTGAGGATCCCCACCGTGGGCTCGGGGATCCCCGAGGCCCTGGCAACGGCCACACCGTAGAGGGCGTTGCGGATCATGGCCTCCACCCGGTGGACAGCGCTGCTGCCGGTGGTGGAGGCGAGGATCATGGGCTTGCCCTTCGCCGGCGTGACCACCCGGCCGATGGTGGCCACCCCCATGGGGAAGGGATAGTGGAGAGCCACCGCTCCCTGCACGGTACCGTCTTCCAGGGCTCGCTCCATCCCCTGGGCGATGTCGGCCTCGCAGTCCGGGGTCTCAACCCAGGCCAGGTCGTCAAAGCTCTCCACCCGGGGGCCGATCATCACAACCTCCAGACCGGGGTTGTCCTGCATGGCCCGGCGGCCGCCCCGGGCCATCTCCTCCGGCCCGTGTTCGCTGCCCGAAGAGAGCAGGCCGATGCGCACCCGCGGCCCGCCGTGCCGCGCCGCCTCGACGATCTCCCCCAGGGCTTCGGCGATCAGTTCCTTCTTCGCGCTCATGGAGCGTCCCCCCTAGGATTCCTTCTGCCGGAGGTTGGCAGCGAGCTCCTCCAGCGATTCCAGCAGCAGCTCCCTGACTTCCTCCTTGGTGACGCCGCCAGCTCCCGACCCGGCGGACGGGCCTTCGATCATGAAGGAGGCGCCGTCGGAGAGATTGGTCAGCCGGGCGAGGAAGAGGCTGCCCTTGCCGATGATCATGGCCCGCTGCATCCGGCCGTCGGCGATCATCTCCGCCGCGGGCCCAACGAAGGGCACGCCCGAGGGGATGTGCCCCTGGGTGTGGGCGAAGCCGGGCACGCCGCGCTCCTTGACAAAGGTGGGGATCTCCTTTTTCTCCAGCTGCTTTTTCATCACCGACAGCGCGCCGATCATCTTGGCGTTGGCCGTGGGCACGTCGCCGGCCCCGGCGGGCAGGGTGATCTCCGCGATCTGGAGTTCCGCGGCGTAGCGGTCCACATCGGTGAACGAAAGCCCCGCCTCCTGCAGCGGCTCCCAGACCAGAGCGCCCATGACGGCCTGCGGGGAGGCGCCGGCGTTGACGGTGTGCTTGCCGATGGCGTCCAGACGCATCTCCGGCGACGTCCCGTCGGGGGGCGTCAGGAGGACGGCGAGGTTGCCCAGGCAGTCCTCCAGGGGAGGCAGGCCCTTCTTCACGTGGTCGCGGCTGTTCATGTAGAGCTTGGGGATCGCCCCGCCGGCCAGGACCACACAGTTTTTCCGCGCCCCGGCGGCCACCTGGGAGGCCCCGGCGATCATGGCGTTCACCGGACCGGCGCAGAAGCCCCGGACATCGCAGCCGCTGGCGTTGCCGCAGCCGGCGATCTCGGCGATGGCCTTGGCGAAGTTACCGCCCCCCCGCTGGTTCATGTCGCCGGCGGCCTCCTCGGAGCACTCCACGATGAAGTCCACCTCGTCGGGGGTGATCCCCGCGTTCCTGACGACGTGCAGCAGGGCCAGCACCCCGCCCGCCTTGGCGGCGAGGTTCTCCAGCAGGACGTGGGCGTCCAGCGAGGGGTCCGTCTCGTGGCCCTTGCGGCAGCAGCCCACCACCTGGCCGCCGCAGTAGAGGAGCTCGCCGCCGTGCTGTTCCACCTCTTTGGTGATCTCTCCGCGTTCGCGGCCCGCTTCCAGACGGCCCACCATGGCGTCGGTGACCAGCTCGTGGGCCTCCAGCCTGGCCCGCACGTCGGCGGCGAAGGCCTTCTCCAGCCAGACCAGGTCGAAGACGTCACAGATATCGAGCAGGCCGAGGAACTCGTCCTCCGGCATGATCTCGCCGTACCTGCCGTAGCGCGGCGCGTCGTCGATCCGGTTTTCATGCCAGGGCGTAGCCCGCCTCTCCAGCTCCTCCAGGTCCATCGCCCCGATGTAGGCCTGGTTCGGCGCATAGCCGCGGGCCTGCTCGTAACTCTGGAGCTGTCCGGCGAGGTTGGCGAGATAGTCCGTCTCGCCCCTGGCCCTGCGCTCCATATAGGGGGTGTTGCCGTAGTGCAGCCCCAGCTCGGGGGTGTGGTTCAGACAGTAGGAATAGCCGCTGATGGCAACCCGGGACATCGGATCCGCTCCCTTCGATTCTCTTCCTGAGGAATATCTCCGTCTCCTAGAATACCAGGAAACCGGTTCGGACAACTTGTATACCTGCAGAACCTTTCGCCTGCGCGCTACCGGCAGCCGCAGAGCTCGTCGCCGACGCTCTGCACGGGGAGCTCCTCCCAGGTGCCGTCGGGCCGGTAGAGCTCGGCGTGGCCGTCGGCGGTCTCCTTGCCGATCAGGACCCGGAAGGGAATCGCCAGCCGTTCCGCCTGGCTGAACTTCACCTCGCCGTCGAGCCCCCTGTCGTCAAGCAGCACCTGCAGCCCGGCGCGGCGGAGCCGCTCAATGAGCTGCAGCGCCCGTTCCCAGGTGGGGCCGGCGCCGCTTTCGGCGGGGACCACGCAGACATCGAAGGGGGCGAAGCCTTCGGGCAGCGGCCGCTCCCGCAGCCGGTCGCCCAGGGAGGCGGCGAGCTGTCCCAGATCGATCTCCCCGGCCCAGCGGTAGGCGTACTCGGTGACGCCATCCCGCCCCTTTTTGCGGACCATATCCTTGCCGGTCAGCGGCTCGGTCTGCAGCTGAAGCGTCGCCAGAGGACGCAGCGAGGCCTCTTCGAGGGTATCGCCGCAGGCGGGGCAGGGAAGACCGGGTTCCAGCAGGGCCAGGTCGGTCACGGTCTGGGCCCGGAAATCCCGGCCCCAGCAGGCGCCGGTGCTGTGGCAGTCCGGTCTGTTGGCGCCCACCACCACGTTGCGGGCCCCCTCCACACCGCTGTCGGCCACGATGGTGACCGATTCGGACAGCCCCACGGGGCCGAGGTATCCGGCCACGTCGCCGATGGCCTCGCGCAGCTCGGCGGGTTTGGCCCGCCGCACCGAAGCGCCGCCGAAGTGGCGGCGGAGCTTGGCCATGCTGAGATTCCGGTGGCCCCTGATCAGCGCGGCCACCACCCTTGCGCGGTCACCCTCGCCGACGGTGTAGAACATGGTCTTCAGCGTCCGGTGCGGTTCCACCTGCAGCTGCCTGCAGAGCTCCCGGATGGTGTTGGCCCCGGGGGTATGCACCTCCTGCAGCGGTTCCCCGGCCTCCTCGTCGGCGGGGTGGAAGCGCTGTTCGATCAGGCTGTCCGGCTGGGCGCTCCAGCCGCAGCGGGGACAGGCCAGACCGTCGGCGCCCTTCCGGGCCTTGCCGTCGGCGGGGGTCAGCAGGCGGCGCCGCACCCCTTCGGCTGTGGCCTCCCTTCCGGCGGTGGCGGTGATGCCCGCACCCGCAACGGTCTCCCGCAGCAGTTCACCGATACGCTCCATGCGCTCCTCCGCCGCCGCAGGGTCCTGTTCGTAGCCTTCCAGGAGGATGCCCTGCTCCGTTTCCATCGAGAAGGCCCGGGCGATCTCCGTAAAGTCCTTGATATAGCGTTCGGCGATGCTCCTGGTGCCGCCGGTGCCGTCGGCCATCTGCACGGGCTGGACGGCCTCCCCGGCGAGGGCGCATTCGATGCGCTCCCGCAGGGTACGGCGCAGAAAGAGCCCCAGCGGCAGGAGCACCAGCTCGTCGCTTTTTGCGTTGTACGCTGCATAGCCGGAGGCGATCAGCCGCCCCAGGCCGTTGTCTTTCATCTTCCCCGGCGCTTTGCCGCCGGCTGGTATGAGTACGGTGGACATCTTCATTTGTTTACCCCCAGAAGCTCGGTATCGAAGAGGGGAGATCCCCCACAGGGCTGGCGTTTCGACGCATGGAAGGGCCCTCAGAAAAAGCTTTTCAGGAATTCGCGGTCCATTCTGGCGAACTCGCCCGGAGCGTCCTCGGGGAGAACCTTGTGCGGCAGCTTCTCCTGGGCTGCCATGGCCTTGCGGAGCGCCTCCAGCCCCCGGCGGTCCAGACCGGACCTCCCGGCGGCCTCCAGCACTACCGAGCGGTAGGGAGACTCCATGAGCCGCCGGTTGGGCGGCAGCGGGCTGCCGGCGAGCCGCCACCGGCCGCTGCGGACCTCCTTCCAGGCGTGCTCCAGCACCGCCGTCACGTCGCCCTCCACAACCTGAGCCCTCTCCCCGAGCTCCTGAATGACAATCGGATTGTTGGTGACCACAAGCACGGCGCATCCTCCTCACCGCATAGGCTTTCTCCTCTATAGAAAGCTCCGACAGAACGAGGATACGCCCTGTCGGAGCCAACTGCTCGCGCTTTGCGAGAACCTGGAGTGCGCTAGAGGGTGGCGGTGCTGTTCTCCTCGCGCATTCCCTTGACGGCCTGGTTGATCGCGTCGCTGTCCAGAACCATCTCCATCATGGATACCTGTTCCTCCCAGGCGGACTGGTCCGCTTCGGAACGGATCTCCTCTTCGAGCATGTGGTAGACAGGGAGTCCCAACTGGACTCCGGCCAGTGGACCTGCAAAGGTGGGGTCGCCGGCGGAAACGGTCTCGGCGTAGATCTCCGCGCCTTCGGCGTCGGACGAGCCGAGCACGACAACGGTGTTCTCCGCACCGTACTTCTCCGCGGCATCCTTCACCCGCTGCTGGTTCTGCAGATCCATGGCACCTGCGGCGGTTCAGACGAAGCACTCCGTCGCCGAAAAGACGATCTCGGCGCCTGTATCCTTGAGACAGGCCTCCATGGCGGGACCGGGGATCCCGTCACGCTCTCCGAGAAGGAGCAGCTTCTTGCCCTCGAGTTTGCCCATGTGCACACCTCCCTTCCAAAGATCTCTTTTCGCGTCGTCATGCTGCCCTGTGGAGCATGTCCGGATTATAGCATGCCCCCGCAGAGCAGATGCTACTCGCTGAAAACAGTCTGCTCGTCCACCTCGGTGGTCATGGCCGTGAAGGCCCGTTCCAGAAGCTCCCTGCGGGCGGCGAGGTCGGTCTCCTCGCCGGCGTCGGGATCCCCCGTCGGATGGGGGATGGCCACACCGGGAACGATCCGGTTGGCTCCCACGGTGAGCATGATCGGGACGATCGTGGCGATCTGCACCACCGGCCTGCCCAGCACCCCTTCAATCTCGCGTACCATCGATGCGCCGCATCGAGTGCAGGTTCCTCAGGTGGAGGTGAGGATGACGGCGTCAACCCCTTCGGCCTTGAGCTTCTCGCCGATCTCCCGGCCGAACCGCTCGGCGTTGGCCACCGAGGTGCCTGTGCCCGTGGTGGTGTAGAAGGTGTTGTGGAGCTCGCCGATCCGGCCCTGCTTCTCGAAATCCCGCAGCACGTCCACCGGCAGCACCACGTTGGGGTTCTTGTTGGCGTAGACCCGGTCGTAGCCGCCGTGGATGGATTCGTAGGCCTCGGGGCTCAGGGAATCGACGCCGCCGATGTCGTATTCGCCGTACTTCTCCGCCGAGGAGACCCGGATGTGGTCGGGGTTGCCCATGGGCACGATCCCGCCGGAGCAGACCAGGGCGATCCTGGCCTTGCCGAGGTCCTGCACGGCCGGCGCCGGATCCACCCGGTTGAAGACCGGCATCCCGTACTCGGTGGTGAAGGGCTCGCCCTTGATCTTCCTGAGCAGCATGTCCACGGCCCGGTGGGCGCCGTTGGTCTCGTGGAAGAAGTTCTTCCGCATGCCTCTGGAGATGTAGCCCTCCTCGTCGGCGGGGCCGAGCTCCTCGGAGCGCATCAGCTTGCCGACCAGGGTCGCCATGGCGGGCAGGGCCTTGCGCATGCCCCGGGCGCTGTCCGAGACCTTGACGATAAAGGTCTTCGCGGCGTAGAGCTCCACACCGGGGTTCTCCTCGTACATGCCGGTCAGGGTGGGGATGCCCAGTTCCTCGGCCACGGCGGCGCTGATGTCGCCGCAGGCGAAGCCGTAGCGGCCTGCGTTGAAGGCCGGTCCGGCCACGAACAGGTCGGGCTCGTTGGCCTTGATCATCTCCAGGCACCTGGCCCGGGCCTCGTCGGTGTGCTCGCCGTAGAAGCTGTCGCCGCAGATGACGGTGGCCTCCACCTTGGCGTCGCCGCCGAGGAGCTTCTCCATCTGCTGGGCCGGCCCCACGGCGCCGTCGCGGATCTCCGGCGGGGTGTGGGCCTGCTCCTCGCCGCCCATTCCCGCAAAGAACTGATTGATATAGTAGACAATGGTATATGCCATCGTTGTTCCTCCTTCCTTCCGGGCCCTAGACCCAGCGGGCGCCGATCCGGCTGAAGCCGAGCTCGTTGGTGGAGCCGATCACGGCCTGCAGCTCCGTGTAGATGGAGCCGTCCTCGCGCAGGCTCTCCTCGGCGCCGCCGGAGAGATTCCGGATGGCCTCGGGGAAACCGATGACCTTCTCCATGGCGGGGAGCTCCACCATCTCGTTGACGTTGCCGGCGGAGACGAAGGCGTCGATCTCCGGGGTGGCGTCGGCCAGGCCCTGGCTGGCGCCGTCGGTGCCGGCCGCCTCGTCGGAGACGATCACCGTCTTCATCCCCAGCTCCTCGCACTTCTTGGCGTTCAGGCAGAGATCCGTATCGGGGTTGCCGTAGCCCTCCTCGGTGATCACCACGCCGTCGGCGCCGAGGTTCCTGGCCAGCGACGCGTTGAAGGAGGTGGCCCGGTCCTTGCCGGCCATCCTGGTGTCCTCGGTGGTGGGGATCACGCCGAGGAAGTTGACCTCCCTGCCGTGCCGTTCGTAGAGGTCGGTCACCACGGGGTCGTTGACGTGGTGGTAGGTGGTGTTCTTGTCACAGGCGGAGACACAGTTGCCGGAGACCATGGCCCCGTCGAGGATCTCGTTGGGGTGCACCAGCGTAGGCAGGGAGTGCTTCATGTCCACGCCGTAGAGGTAGGTGTCGTGCAGCAGCCCCTGGGTGATGGACATGCAGACATGGACGATCTTGGGCAGCTCGGGATACCTGGCGCTCTCCTCGGCGATGGTGCCCTTCTCGTAGACCTTCACCTCATCGGCCGCCGTCTCCCTGCACTGCTCTGCCAGGTAGACGCCGAGCTTCAGCCCGGCCACGCGGAGGGCCTCCTCGTACTGGTGCGGGTCCAGCCCCTCCCGGGGAGTGGCCAGCATCACCAGGTTGTTGGTCTCCGAGAAGGGGTTGTACCGGGCGCCGGGGCCCGACATGTCGATCAGTCCCTCCTGGATCCCCACAATGGGCCCGCAGGTGATCACGTTGGCGCCCTGGAGCACCACGGTCTTGCCGTTACCGACGGTCTCCTCGGGCGCGCAGAAACCAGGGAAGTACCCCTCGCCGCCTTCCAGCTTGCAGCGCGGCTCGATGGCGTCCTTCACCGGGATGATCCGGACGCTCTCGCCCGGCCTGGCCAGATCGAGATCGATCTCCACAAAGCGCTCGTCGTCGGAGACCATGGAGACGGCCTCCTCCCTGTCCACATAGAGAACACCCTGATCGACGCGCGTTGCCTCGCCCCACTGGATGTCCTTCACATGGACCCTGTGCTGCTCCAGTCGCATGTCTTCGTCCCCCTTCACCAATAAACCGAAAGCCTTCAACCAGTCCGCCTGGAGCGGACCCCTTGTGTGCTACGGCAAGTATAGAGAGAATGTGCCTCCGGGAGCATTGTTCAAACGCACAGATAGCACTGGCGCCAGCCGCTGATTTTTTGGCGTCTGCCCTATATGCGCTATACTCGGTGGGGGAAATCCGACAGAGGGGGGAGAGGCATGCTCGACAAGTTCGCCCAGCAGATCGCCGACAGCACCGAGGAGGTCATCGGCTACCACGTGCTGCTCACCGACCGCGACGGCGTCGTGGTGGGCAGCAGCGAACGGGAACGGGTGGGAGGCAGCCATCAGCCATCGCTGCAGGTCATCGCCAGGCAGGAGGAGCTCTACACCGACCCCGAGACCGCCCGGGATATGGAGGGCGTCAAACCGGGCGTGACCCTGCCCATCCGGCTGGCCGGCGCGGTGGTGGGGTCCATCGCTCTGGCCGGCACCTACGGGGAGGTGGCCCAGTACGGCCATCTGGTGCAGCGCCACGCCGAGATCTATCTGCGGGAGCGGGTGCTGGCCGAGTCGGCCGCCTTCCGGGAGCGGGCCCTGGCCGAGATGCTCCAGGAGATCGCCTCCTTCAACCCCGCCGAGCGGGATGTCTCGCTGCTGGTCACCCGGGGGCACGAACTGGGCTTCGACCTCACCCGCCCCCGGATCGCACTGGTGGTGGCGGTGGACAACATCGGCGACCTGGCGCCGGGCTCCTTCAGACTGGGCGCCCCTGCGGAGAACGAGGTGCAGCAGCAGGCACTGCGGCGGGAGCTGCAGCAGCGCATCCGCAGCGTCTTCCCCAACCGCCAGGATCTGCTCTGCGCGGGCGGCGAAGGGGAGTTCGCCCTCCTCCATCTGCTGCCCCGCCGCTTCCGGGTGGAACGCTTTCTGGAGGATCTGATGGAACGCTGCCGGGGATTGCACACACAGCTCACCGGCCGGAGCTGTGTCGCCTACATCGGCATCGGCACCATCGCCTACCGGCCGGAGGAGCTCCGGCGGAGCTACCACAGCGCCTGGAAGGCCCTCAGCCTGGGCAGGCGGGAGCGACAGCATCCCGGCGTCTACAACATCGACAGCTTCCTCTTCGAGGATCTGATCTCCACCGTCAACCGGGAGACCTGCCGCCACTTCATCGACCAGGTACTCATCCCGCTGCGCAGGCAGAACGACTGGGACGACCTGGCCCAGACCTTCCTGGCCTGGTGCGACGCCCCCTGCAGGCCCGGCGAGGTGGCCGCGGCCCTCAACATCCACCGCAACACCCTGGCCTACCGGCTGGACAAGATCCAGCGCATCAGCGGTATCGACCCCCGGAGCTTCCGCCAGGCCACGCTGCTCTACCTGGCCATCCGGCTGCACCGCCTGACCGGCGGGGAGCCGGGGGCGGCGGAACCCCGCAACGACCGATGAACCGGTCTACTCCTCGTGCTGTTCCTCGCCCAGGACCTCCCGGAAGAGACCGTCCCGGAAGCCCGGCGTGTAGCGCCCCTTGCCGCGGCTGCGTTCGCCGAAGAGGATGGCGTTCACCGGACAGACGGTGATGCAGCGCATGCAGCGCAGGCAGTCGTTGCCCCGGACAAAGCGAGCCTTGCCTTCCTCCATCACCAGATTGTCGTCGGGACAGTCCATGACACAGCGTTTGCAGCCGATACAGCGGTCGCGCTCCACCTTGAAGCCCCGGTAGAGCCGGCCCTCCATCACATGCTTGGCGAAGGCCCCGACCAGCCTGGGAACCAGGCGGATCGATCCGGGATCGCCGAAGGGCGCTTCCGCAAAGCGGCCGAGCGCCCCGTCCACCTGGGCGGCAAAGCCATCCAGCTTCCGGGGCAGTTCCGGATCCACGGCAACCATCCGCCTGTAGACCGGGTGTTCCCTGTGGAAAAAGGTCCGGGCGCCGTTGGAGGGACAGGCAAAGCTGGTCCGCGCCACCGTAAGGATGTTGCGCTCCTCCAGCCGCCGGGCCATACGGGTGAGGGCGTTGCCCGTCGCCCAGGCGTGGGTGGAGAATACAAAGGCCAGCACGGGGCGGGCCTGCTCGGGCAGACGCTCCAGAAAATCCTCGAGAATGCGGGGATAGTGCAGCCCGTAGGAGGGGAAGCCCACCCCCAGGGCGACACCCTCCAGCGAGGGGATCTCCAGTCCTTCTATGGACAGCGCCTCCGCCTCGTGCCCCCGCGCATGCAGACAGCGTGCGATCTCCCGGGCGACACGGGCCGTATTGCCGGTGCCCGAAAAGTAGGCGACAAGAATCTTCATCGAAACCACCATACCTTCTATGGAGAGACTTCCTCAATTGTATACGATTGGGCTCGCAAGGGCAGCCCACAGTTGCATGATACACCCTGACAAGGCATCATGGGGCCATGGATTCGCTCCACACACAGACGGAACAAAGGAGTGGTTATCGTGACAGCAGCAGGAAAGGCAGGCGGAGCGAAGCCGCGGGAAACGCTGCTCCAGACGCTGCGGCGGATCGACGGCCGCGGCTATAAGGCCTACAAGGACATCCAGGGCGCCTACGACCTCGGCGGGGTGTTGCTTTTCATCGACCATGTGCAGGGCGACCCCTTCGCGGCGCCGTCGCACCTGCGCCTCCGGATGCCCCGGGAGCTCGCCGGCATCCCGGAGCACCTGGACACCAACCGGGTGCGCACCGTGGCCGCCGAGGACTATCTGGCCCGGCAGGTCTACCGATGGATCGGCCGTGTGGCCACCTCACGGGGCGGCAGCGGCAAGAGCGGCAACGTCTCCATCGACGCCGGCAGGCAGGAGGTCATCGAGCGGACGGCGGTCCGGCTCACCCCCCACTGGGTGGAAGCCAGGATCCAGGTGGGCCTGCCCGCCGACGGACGAAAGGTGCGGGGCCACCACGCCGCGGAGAT
Source organism: Synergistales bacterium (assembly GCA_021736445.1). Taxonomy (NCBI): domain Bacteria; kingdom Thermotogati; phylum Synergistota; class Synergistia; order Synergistales; species Synergistales bacterium. Next base: position 12,324 of record JAIPGA010000068.1, read on the forward strand.
CCTCACCGAACAGCTCCCCGAGATCGCCCGGCAGAGCCTGGCATGGGCCAACCTCCCCCGTGAGGAGGCCGAGCGCTTCGTGGACTGCCTGGAAAACCGGGAGGCCATCCGCACCCAGCTGGACGAGCTGGGCTGCGTGGCCTTTGTCCCCGACGGAGCCGTGCTGCCCAGGGAGAGCGGCGCTTCGGAGCGCCCCATGAGCCGGGAGAAGGCCGTGCCTTTCCGGTCGCCGCCGTCGTTCCGGCGGGAGCTCGCCCTTCCCCACCCGGCCGGCGAGCCCTACGGTCCGGACAGGACCATCACCGGCATGGCCGTCCCCGAAGGGGTCACCCTCATCGTCGGCGGCGGCTTCCACGGCAAGTCCACCCTGCTGGAGGCCCTCTCCCACGGCATCTATCCCCACATCCCCGGCGACGGCCGGGAGTACGCGGTCACCCGGAACGACGGCGTCAAGATCCGCGCCGAGGACGGGCGGAGCGTCGCCGGCGTGGACATCTCGCCCTTTATCAACCACCTGCCGGGGAGACAGGACACGGGGGACTTCTCCACCGAGGACGCCAGCGGCAGCACCAGCCAGGCCGCCTCCATCGTCGAGGCCATGGAGGCCGGATCGAAACTGCTGCTCATCGACGAGGACACCTCGGCCACCAACTTCATGATCCGCGACGCCCGGATGCAGCGGCTGGTCCACAGCGACGAGGAGCCCATCACCCCCTTTGTGGACCGGGTGCGGGAGCTCTCCGAACAGTTCGGCGTCTCCACGGTGCTGGTCATGGGCGGCTGCGGCGACTACTTCGACACCGCCGACCAGGTGATCATGATGAAAGAGTACCTGCCGGAGGACAAGACCGCCGCATCGAAGGAGATCGCCGCGGCCCGGCCCAGCGAGCGCATGCGCGACGCCGCCCGGCCGCTGGAGGCCATCACCCGGCGGATCCCCCTCCCCCGGTCGGTCACCAAAGGGCTGGTGCCCAAGGGCAGGAAACCCGCCAAGATCAAGACCAAGGGTCTCGACGAGATCCTCTTCGGCCGGGAGGTCATCAACCTCCGGCTGGTGGAGCAGCTGGCCGATCCCAACCAGGCCGCCGCCGTGGCCCAGGCGCTCTCCCTGCTGGCCGACCGGATCCTGGACGGAACCAGGACCACCCAGGAAGCCCTGGAGGCCTTCGAAACGCTGCTGGACAGCGAGGGCGTGGACACCCTGGGCAAGCGGCAGGGCGAACACCCCGGCAACTACGTCCGCCCCCGGGGGCTGGAGGTCGCCGCGGCCCTCAACCGTCTGCGGACACTGCAGGTGACGCAGCGGTAAGGGCGCCTCGACCGGCCCCTGCGCCACCCTTCCCCATCCGCCGCAAATGGGATAGACTCGACACAGAGAGCGCTGCAACGGCCAAGACAGGAGCCGGGCACGCCATGGAGGAAACGCGATGGACAGACGCATCCTGACTGCAGTGCTGTTGCTGCTGCTGGCGCTGGCGGCGGGCCTGCTCTACCGGGCGCTGCGGCCAGAACCCACGACAACACCTCCGGAACGGGAGCAGCCCGCCGCCCCGGTGCCGGCGACACCGGAGCCCTCCGAAGAGCGCCTGGAGAGCTACCGGCCGCCGGCGGTGACCGGCACGCCCCGGGCCTCCCAGGACGAGGAATCGCTGGAGGCCCGGCTGGCCCGGATCGAGCGCGAGATCAACGGTTCCCCGGGCCAGGGGCAGGAGGGGGGATTCACCCTCAGCGACTGCCCCGGGGAGCTGCGCTACGTCATCGAACATGCGGGGGAACTCAAGGAGAAGCTGGACAGCGAGACCCTGAAGGCCGTCAACCGGGCCCTGGACCGCCTCCCCGGCGAGGTAAGCGCCGAGGAGGCCACGCTCCGCCCCTCGGACGGCGGGGCGAAGCTGACCATCCGGATCCCCGTGGACAACTGAAAAGCCGGCGGGTTGCCCCGCCGGCTCGTTGCGTCCGCTATCCTGCTGTCGCTGTGGGAATCAGGAACGTTTGGGCTTCTGGCCGCCCTTGTTGCGCGGACCTTCGCCCCTGGACGCTCCCTGGTGGAGCAGCCCCGAGCGGGAGAGGGC
>JAIPGA010000069.1 GCA_021736445.1 Synergistales bacterium
CCGGGGGGGGGGCTGGCGGCCCTGGCGGTGCGCGGGCTCCGAGCGCCTAGAAGCCCAGCGGTTCGCCCACGATGATCACGTGAGCCGTGCGGTTCATGGGGGCCCGTTCCAGCACAAGGGTGGCGCGGCAGGCCCGGCCCGGGCTGTTGCAGTCCATGCAGTAGCCTGTGGCGGCGCAGGGGATGTCCATGCCCAGGCGGATGCCGTTCATGGGTGTGGCCCAGTCGCGGATGCGCTGGAAGGCGGCGGGCAGGTCCCGGCTGATCTTGTTGATGCCGATGACGTAGATGATGACGCCGGGGGCCCAGGCCATGCCGGCCACGCGGTTGCCCACGCCGTCGATGCTCACCAGCATGCCGTCCTGGGTGACGGCGTTGGCGCTGGTCAGGTAGTAGGGGCACTGCAGCTCCTCCTGGAGGCGGGCGGTCTTCTCCTCCGGCGTGGCGAGCGAGGGGTCCCAGTGCTGGACGATGGTGCAGCCCCGGCGCTCCAGGCCTTCCAGGGCGCCCATCTCCCGGATGGTGACGCTTCCCGGCACGCCCACCTTGCTGCCTTCCGGGATCAGCCGCAGGAGTTCCTCCAGGGCCTCCGCTCCGGTGGGGGCGAACTGGGCGTTGAAGCCCTTCTCCCCGCAGGCCTTCGCCACGTTCCGGCCCAGATTCTCGTAGTGCTGCCGACGGATCTCTTCCCACTGGTCCATTGCCGTTCCTCCTCTACTCGGTTGGTGTGCCGCGTTCCTGCCTGTTTCCTGCAGCTGCTTCCGGCGGTGTTGCCCCGGCGGCGCTGCAATGTTGCGTCCATTGTACACGAGGGGGCTCTCTTTCTTCCAATGCGTCGGAAGGTTGGTGACCATCGGGTGCTGACTGATCGGGGAAGAGGTGGTAGGTTATGGGTAAACGACGATCACGGCAACAGGTGCTGGAGAGGAGGATCGCCATGGGTGTGCTGTGGCGGGAAAGCGGTCCCTGGGGGGCCGGCGGTCTGGCCTGCGAGGGGCTCTTTGCCGAGGCGCCCGGGGGCGGTGTGGATCTGCGGGGCTGGCTCTTTGCGGTTCCCGCGGTTTCCCGGCTTCGTCTGCTCTACGCGCCCGAGTCCTTCGAGGATGTCCCCTGGGGCGACGACGGCGAGCACTTTCATTCCCACGCCAAGGAACGCCCCAGGTGGGGTGTGGTGCATATCGCCGGCCCCGAGGGGGAAGAGGATCTCGATCTGGTGGGGGAGACCACCAGCCTCACCTACGAGGAGGCGCTGGAGCTGATCACCACGCTGCGGGAAGAGCTGGACTGGTGACGGCCGCCGAGCCGTAAAGATATTCCCCTTGACGCCTTGGCGCAGGGGATCTATACTTGCCTCCGTTTCGACAGCGGGGGTGGTGGGACTGAACGATCAGGAGAGGCTTGCCGCACGGGTGCAAAACGCCGCGCTCTTCGATATCTACGGTGCCCTGCTCACCAGACGCCAGCGCGAGGCCTATGTGCTGCACGAGCTGGAGGATCTCTCGCTGGGCGAGATCGCCGAGGAGCTGGGGGTCAGCCGGCAGGGGGCCCACGATCTGGTCCACCGCGCCAGGGAGCATCTCCTCCGTATGGAGGAGGCCGTCGGGGCGGGGGCCATGGAGCGGAGTCTCGAAGAGGCGGAATCCCTGATGGCCGCCTACGCAGGCAGCCTTCCCGGGGAGTTTGTGCGGCGGATGGATGCCGTGCTGGAACGACGGGACAAGTGGAGTGGTAGAGATGTTTGATTCGCTGAAAGACCGGCTGGAAGGCGTCTTCAAGGGCCTTCGCGGCAAGGGAAAGCTCACCGAACAGGATGTCGGAGAGGCGCTGCGGGAGGTCCGCCGGGCGCTGCTCGAAGCCGATGTGAACTACAAGCTGGTGAAGGACCTGGTGGGACGCATCCGCGAGCGCGCCGTGGGGCGGGAGGTGCTGGATTCCATCACACCGGCCCAGCAGGTGATCTCCATTGTCTACGAGGAACTGACGAATCTGATGGGCAGCGAGCACGCCACGCTGCAGGTGTCTCCGAAACCGCCCACCACCTATATGCTCGTGGGGCTCCAGGGTTCGGGGAAGACCACCAGCTGCGCCAAGCTGGCCGCACGGATGTCCAAGGGACACAAGCCGCTGCTGGTGGCCTGCGACCTCCAGCGTCCGGCGGCGGTGGAGCAACTCCGCACCCTGGCGGAGAAGGGCGGTTTCGGCTTCTTCGGCCCCGACGAGGGCGAGAGCGACCCCGTCCCTCTGGTCAAGCGGTCGCTGCGCTACGCGGCGGACCATCTCTACGATGTGGTGATCCTCGACACGGCGGGGCGGCTGCACGTGGACGAGGAGCTCATGGCCCAGCTGAGGCAGATGAAACGCAAGCTGCAGCCTACGGAGACCCTGCTGGTGCTGGACGCCATGACCGGCCAGGAGGCGGTGCAGGTGGCCGAGCACTTCCACAGCGACATGGAGCTCACCGGGCTGGTGCTCTCCAAGCTGGACGGCGACGCCCGCGGCGGTGCGGCCCTGGCGGTGCGCTCCGTGACGGGCGTGCCGGTGAAGCTGGCCGGTGTCGGCGAGGGCATCAAGGACTACGAGACCTTCGATCCCCAGCGGATGGCCGGCCGGATCATGGGCATGGGCGACGTGGAGGGCCTGATGGAGAAGGTCCGGGATGCCACCGACCAGAAGGACGCCACCAAGCTCGCCGAGTCCATCAAGAAGGACCGCTTTACCCTGGAGGATCTCCTCTCCCAGCTGGAGCAGCTGGAGAAGATGGGGCCGCTCAACAAGGTGATGGAGATGCTGCCCATGGGCGGGCAGATGAAGCAGCTCCAGAACGCCGAGGTGGACCCCCAGCGGCTCAAGCGCATCCGGGCGGTGATCCAGTCCATGACGCCCAGGGAGCGCCGCAAACCGGAGATCATCAAGGGGAGCCGGCGGCGTCGGATCGCCAACGGGTCGGGCACCAGCGTGCAGATGGTCAACCAGGTCCTCAAGCAGTACAACCAGATGCGGGGCATGATGAAGAAGTTCGGCAAGGGTGCCAAGAAGGGCAAGCTTCCCAAAAACATGATGCCCTTCTAGCCCTTGACTGGAGTGATCCCACCCGATACGGCGAAGGATGCGGTGGAGGATGGGATGCCGGCGTTGCGCCGGTACCGCGAGACACGATTTTGGAATCGGAGGTGCGTATTGGATGGCAGTACGGATTCGACTTGCACGGCACGGAAGAAAGAAGCGTCCATTCTATCGTCTGGTGGTGGCGGACTCCCGCTCGCCCCGGGACGGGCGCTTCATTGAGCAGCTTGGGACCTACAACCCCCTCACCGATCCGGCTGAGGTGGTCGTGGACGGCGAAAAGGCGCTGAAGTGGCTGAAACAGGGCGCCAAGCCCTCGGAGACGGCCCGCACGCTGCTGCGGCGGACCGGTGTCTGGGAACGCTTTACGGAAGACAGGGAGAACGGATAGCCCATGGCTGACTACAAAGAGCTTACCGAATTTATCGTCAGGAATCTCGTGACCAATCCGGACGACGTGGTGGTCAAGGTCCAGGAACAGGAAGAAGGTCAGTTCGGCGTGCGGATCTCCGTGGCCCGTGAGGACCTCGGTCGGGTCATCGGCAAGAAGGGCGCCACCATCAACGCCCTGAGGCAGGTCGTCCGGGCCTCCTCCCAGAAGGAGGGGCAGCGGGTCGACGTGGACGTGGAAGAGGAGTAGCCGCGTTGCTCCCGGAGCGTGTCGCTGTGGGGAAGGTGGTCGGCGCCCACGGGGTGCGCGGTACGCTGCGCGTCGCCGTGCTGACCGATTTCCCGGAGCGGTTCCGGTCCATGGAGGAGCTGTCGCTCTTCGGCAGGGGCGACCGTGCTCTGGGGAGCTTCCCCGTGACGCGCGTGCGTCCCGTCCCGGGAAAGAACCAGATGCTCATCGACTGCGAGGGCATCGACACCCGCGACGACGCGGAAGCCCTGACGGGCGCACAGATCAAGGTCCCCCGTTCGGACTGTCCCGTGCTGCCGGAAGGCACCTACTGGATCGACGACCTGCTGGGTCTCGAGGTCGTGGAGGCGGAGACGGGGCGTGTGCTCGGCCGGCTCGACGACGTGATGCAGACCGGTGCGGCGGATGTCTACGTGGTGACCGGCGGGGATGGTCGGCTGCTGCTGCCCGCCGTCGGCGAGGTGGTCCGGTCCGTGGATCTCCGGCAGCGGCGCATGGAGGTTTCGCTGCCCGAGGGTCTGCCCGGGCGATGAGGATCACCGTCATCACCGCCTTCCCGGCGCTGGTGGAGGACTATCTGAACACCAGCGTCCTCGGCAGGGCCCGTGAGCGGGGCGATCTGGAGGCCTCCGTGGTGGACCTGCGGGACTTCGCCGCCGGCGACTACCGGCAGGTGGACGACTACGCCTACGGCGGCGGCGGTATGGTGCTCATGCCCGGGCCCCTGGGTGCCGCGCTGGACCATGTGGGAGGCGACGCGGCTCTGGTGGCCGCGCCTTCGCCGCAGGGTGTGCGGCTGCATCAGGGGCTGGTGGAGAGCCTCGCCCGCGAGGGGCATCTGGTCCTGCTCTGCGGCCATTACGAAGGCATCGACGAGCGGGTGACGGAGCGGTATGTGGACCTGGAGTTCTCTCTGGGCGACGTTGTTCTCACCGGCGGCGAGCTCCCCGCCATGGTGCTGGCCGACGCGGTGGCGCGGCTGATGCCGGGCGTGGTGGGCCGCCGGGAGGCGGTTGAGGAGGACTCCTTCTACAGCGGATTCCTGGACCACCCCCACTACACGCGGCCGGCGGAGTGGCGCGGACGGCAGGTCCCCGGGGTGCTGCGCTCCGGCGACCACCAGGCCATCGACCGGTGGCGGACGGAACAGCGGCGGACCCGTACCCTGGAGCGCCGTCCCGATCTGCTCGCCGTCACAGGCATCGGGGAGCATCTCTCCTCACGGGTCTACCTGGCGCTGGGCGACGGATTCGTTGACCGCCGGCGCGGAGACGGGTTCCCCGACGTCCGGCGTCTCTGCGCCCTCTACGGTGTGGAGCGCCTCTGCCTGGTGGAGCCTTCCGGCAGGGAGGGGCTTCCGGCCGCCGGGAAGGGCGTCGATCTGGAAGGAATCAAGGTGTGCAAGCAAGCCGGCCGTCTTCTGCAGTGGGTGGAGCGCCGGGAGAAGGCCCGCCCCTTTGTCCTGCGCCCCGGTGTTTCCGGGGGACTCCACTGGCTGGAGGCCAAACGGCGAGCCCTGGAGGCCGACAGGCCGCTGGTTTTCTGGTTCGGCGACGATGACCGGATCGGCGGAACGGCGGTGGACCTCTGTCCCCTGCAGGGGCGGGATGCCGCGGAGTACGCTGTGGCGGTCGCGCTGGACAGGTTTCTCGGATGCCGGTAGCGCGGTGTCCGGATATTCGGCAAGGAGGAATTGCAATGGATCCCAAGATTGCACTGGTGGAACAAAAGTACTGTAAGGAATCGATCCCCGAGTTCCGGCCCGGGGACACCGTTCAGGTTCACGTGCGGGTCCGCGAGGGCAACCGCGAGCGTGTGCAGGTCTTCGAGGGTGTGGTGATCGCCAGGAAGCACGGCGGCGTGAACGAGACCTTCACCGTCCGCAAGGTCTCCGGCGGTGTGGGGGTGGAGCGGATCTTCCCTCTCCACTGTCCCTCCATCGACAAGATCGTGGTTAAGCGTCTGGGCAAGGTGCGCCGGGCCAAGCTCTACTATCTGCGGAAGCGGAGCGGCAAGTCGGCCCGGATCAAGGAGCGCCGCAGGAAGTAGGGATATTCCGGTGCCGGCGATTTCCCGGAATGGGTGTTGACGGAGTCATGCACCCTCTGTATAATTATCGCCGCGTCGGCAGGCCGGGGTGGTGGAATTGGTAGACACGCACGGTTGAGGGCCGTGTGGGGCAACCCGTACGAGTTCAAGTCTCGTCCCCGGCACCATTCGATAGATCGTCCCTTCCCTGCGGGGGAGGGACTTTTTTTGTGGCGCCCACAAAGGGGGAGCAAGGATGGAAGGATACGGTGCGGTGATGCTGGTGGCGCTTTCCCTGGCCGCTGTCTGGCTGGCGGGCAAGACGCTGCAGGTGGTCCTCCCGGGGGTGACGACCGCCGCCGGTCTGGGATTCGGGATCTGTGTGGTCGGCGCTGGGCTGGTCTACGGCCAGGGGCACCCTGTGGCCTTCGCCTTCGGCGCGGCCAATGCGGCGGGGAATCTGGGCACGCTTCTGGCGATCCGGCAGCGGGTGAACGCCGGGGACGAGGAGCTGCCGCGGATGCTGGTGAAAAGCAATCTCTCCACGATCCTGCTGGGGGCGTGGTTTGTCGTCTACGGTCTGACCCTGCGTCTCTCCTGAGCCTACTGCTTCAGGAGGAAGAAGGGCGAGAGCGTCGGCGGGGAGGTGCTCCGATCCAGCGTGCCGATGGCCAGAAGGGGTGTCCCTGCTGCGGAGAGGCGGAGGAGGTCGAAGTAGGCCTTCCTGGCGTGGATGCGCTCCGGATCGAACTGCAGGGTCCCCATCTCTTCGGTCTTCAGCAGAAAGCGCTGTCTGCCGCCGGAGAGACGCTTGTCCAGCCTGCCGGAAAGCCGCAGGGGATCCGCCGAGGCGGGGAGGCCGGTGAGGGCGTAGTCGGCCGCCTGCTGGATGAAGGTTCCTTCCACAATGGGGTAGCTGGTGTCGTCCCACTCCAGCGAGGCGACACGCCGCCCCTTGCTGTCGTGGTAGGTGGTCCGGACGAAGCGGAACTCCAGGGCGTTGTCCAGGAACTGGTAGGTGTCCTTGAAACAGACCACCCGGCGGGCCTCCGCTTCGGAGAGTCCCTGGGACATCAGCTGTCCGGTGCGGAACTGCTCGAGCCCCTCTTCGGTGAGAAAGTAGTACTTCACCGTGGCGGTCTGCTTCTCCCTGGACCAGGCGGTGAGGAAGGCGTGTTCCTTCGAGCCGGTGCCGAGATCCACGGTTTCCGAGGCTGCCGCCGGTGGAATCATGGGTATCAGGGCCGTACACAGAACCAGGAGAGCTGCTATCATTCGGGGGACGGCTGTACGCACTACGACCACTCCTTCCCGTTGACGGGGTATGGTGCGGATATGCTGCAGCGTCTGCCGCAGGCTTTTGTAGTGTATCATGTTCCACCTGCGGGGAAACCGGCGTTTTGGGTTTGCCCCGGCTTTTGGTATGATACGAATGCTGTATATTGCACTGTTTTTCCGGCTGAAGGGCCGGTAATCCACAGGGGCGGGATCGGCCCCGGGAGCGTGGCGGAGCATTCGGGGGTACAGAGCCATGGATGATCAGTTCCGGACCGTACTGCAGCGAATTCGGGAAGAAGAGGGGAATCGGATCCTTGAGCAGCCGGACAGACTGCGGCTGCTTCTGCTCCGGGAAGAGGCGGCCTCCCCCGACGATGTGGACGCCACCGTCCGGCTCATCGAGACGGTGGGGATCGCGCCCGTTCTCGGCGAACGGACGCTTTCGCAGGCCGAGATCGACGAGGCGGCCGCACAGAGCGGCCTTTCCGCCCGCGAGATCGCCGACCGTCTGCCGGAAGGCGGCGGCCGGAGCGCCGACGCCTCGCTGCCGCCCTGGGCGGCGGCCTTTGGATACCGCGGGGCCTCCAGCGGCGGGGATGCCTCCGGAGAGCGGGAGGCGGACGCTTCCCGCAGGGAGCGGAACCTGGAGCTCCTCGGCCTTGTGGGCCAACGGCGGAGAGCCTTTCTTTCCGGCGCCGACGCCGAGGCGCCGGCGGAGGCGGAACCCCCTGCAGAAGCGCGCCCCCCCGTAGCGGAAGAACCGCCGTCACCGGAAGCCCGGGAGGAGCCCGCGGCACGGAGCGGGGGGCTTGCCGCCGGCCTGGCGGACTTGCTTGGCGCCCCTGCGGGCGCTCCCCTAGAGGAACCGTCCCGGGGAGAGGAGGGCGGTGTTGCGCCGGAGGAGACGGAAGCGGTGGTGCCGCCGGCGGAGACCGCGGCACCCTCCGGGGCCCCGGAGGAACAGGAGGAGCCCCGGGGTGCCCCCGAAGCCCCGGCGGAGACCGCGCCGCCCGAAACCCCTCCCGAACCCGCCGAAGAGGCACCGAAGCCGCCGAAAGCGGAGGAAGCCGAAGAGGAACCGCCGTCAGCGGAGCCCGGTCCCGAAGAGGCGCCCCAGGCGACGGAAGAGCCCCCGGCGGAGCCTGAAGAGCCGGAGCCTGCCGGCGGGGAACCCCGGCCGGTCTCCGGCGAGGCGGAACCCCGTGGGGAGCAGCACCCCGGCGAGGGTCTGGAGAGCGCCGAGCACGAGGCGCTCACCCCACCACAGGAGGAAAAGCAGAGGGCCGCGGCGCCGGCCCTTGCGGAGTGGCTGCATGCCTGGGCGGGCATCCGCAGGCGACGTATCCTCCCCATCGCCATGGCGGTCCTCGCCGTGGCGATCGCCGCTGCCGCCGCCGTGGGGTTCTGGTACTACACCCACCGGGCCTCTTACCTGGCCGAAAGCGGCGTGGAGCACTACCACGACGGCGAATACCGCAGAGCCATCGACAAGCTGGACAGGGCGACAGACAAGGACCCCTCTCTCCAGGAGGCCTTCTACCTGCTCGGCGAGAGCTACCTCATGGTGGGCTCCCCCGACCGTGCGGTGCCGGCCTTCCGGGGGAGCATCCGGATTGCTTCCAACGACGCCATGGCCTACAACGGCCTCGGCCAGGCGCTGCTGCAGCGGGGTGACCTGGAGGCGGCGCGGAACGCCTTCCGGGAGGCCCTCGACAGGGTGCCCATCCTCCGGGAGGCCATGCTGGGCCTGGGCGAATGCTACCTTCGGCTGGGCGAGCCCGCCGAGGCCAGGGACGTGCTGCTGAATGCCCTGGACGAAAGCGGAGCCGATCCCGTGCTGGCGGAACGTCTCGGCCAGGCCTACCTGGCGCTGGAACAGCCCGGGAAGGCCGAGCGGCATTTCTCCCGGGCCCTCTCCATGGAGGAAGGCCGGGAGCAGGCGCTCCTGGGGCTTGACAGGGCGCGGGCGATGAAAACGCGCCTGGCCCGGGAGCGCAGGATGCGCGAGCTGGTAGAGGCGGGCCGCAGGGCGCTGGAGGCCGGGAACGCCGAGGCGGCGGGCCGGCATTTCGACGAGGCGCTGGCCCTGGACCCGGACAGCGCAGCTGCGCTGCGGGGCAGGGCGGAGAGCTATCTCCGCATGGGGAGGCCCGCCGAGGCGGTGGTGCTCTACGAGCGGTTGACGGAGCGCTTCCCCGACGACCGCGAGCTGGCCGGGGCCCTCGCCGAAGCCAGGCAGCGGGCCGAACGGAAACGGATCGAGCGGAGCGCGCAGGGCCTCGCCGCACGGGGGAGGAAGGCGGCCGACGACGGGAGGTATGCCGAGGCCCGGGAGGCCTTCCGGGCCTCCATCGAGAAGGAGCCCACCCTGCCGGCCTATCTGGGTCTGATCGATACCCTCCGTCAGCTGGAGGAGTACAGGAAGGCCGAAGCCCTCTGTGACGAGGCGGCGGAACGCTTCCCCGGCGGCACGGCGGGGGAGCGGATACGGGAACGGCGCGTGGCCGTCCAGCAGGCCCGGGAACGGGCCGAGGAGCGGCGGCTGCAGGCCCGGGCGGAGCGCAAGGCGGAGTCGGGCGACTATCTGGAGGCGGTGGAGCTCTACCGCAGACTGGCGGAGCGGAACCCCGGCGACGTCGGGACCCTCAGGAAGCTGGCTTCCCTCTACCAGCGGCTGGGCAACGAGGAGGAGGCGGCCAGGGTCTACGCCAGGGCCGGGCTCCAGCCCCCCGGCGAGGAGACGGCCCGGGAACGCCCTGCCCCGGTGACCCCCGAGCCCCGGAAGGACAGGGCCGAGGATCTGCTCGGTCAGGGGAAGCGGCTCGCCGAGGCGGGCAAGCTCTACGAGGCCTACAACCGTCTGGAACGGGCCGCGGAACTGGAGCCGGACAACCTGGAGGTGCAGCGTGCCTACGCCGACGCCTGCTGTGACCTGGCCTTCTACGACCGCGCCGAGGCGGCCTACGAGCGGATGCTCGCCCAGACGCCCGGCGACAGCCGCATCAGGAACAACCTCGGTTTCGCGGAGGCCCGGCGGGAGGCCTACGCCGAGGCCGCCGAGCGGTTCCGGGGGATCCTCCAGTCGGAGCCGGCCAACGGCCAGGCCATGGCCAATCTCGGCTACGCCCTCTACCGTGACGGACGCTACCGGGAGGCGGCGCAGACCTTCGGCGATCTGGTGCGGACCCCCAAGGTGGTCTATCCCGACGGCTTCCGCGATCTGGGCCCCCTCTACACGCCGCTGCGGGGAGCCCGGGAGGCCGGTCTGCCCAGAGCGACGCTGGAGCGGATCTACCGGGCCTTCCTCCCCCGGATCACCGGGCCCGGCAGCGGGGAGAGCGGCAGCGATGCGGCGGGGGAGGCTCTCCTGGAGACCCCGGAGATCGGGGACCGCGCCCTGGAGCTGCAGGCCCTCGCCGAGGCTGCGTATGTGAGCCCCGTCGGTGCGGCGGCCTATGCCAACGGCGCCGTGGCCATCGCCACCGCACAGGCAGAGGAGGGGACCGAAGAGGCCAGTGCCGTTCTCGGCGTGCGTCCCCTGGAGGCCTTCGCCCACTTCGCCCTGGCCCATGCGCGGCTCTCCGCCGGCGATCCGCAGGGGGCCAGGCAGGCGGTGCTCAAGGGGCTGCAGCGGCAGCCCAAGAGCTCCACGGGGTATACGCTCCTGGGCTATGTCGCGGAGCGCCGGGGCGAGACGGATCTCGCCCGGGAGTCCTTCCATATGGCGCTCTGGCTGGATCCGGACAACATGGAAGCCCGGAGAGCCGCCAGAGCGAAGGGCCTGTAACACCCTTTGAACCGACGTATATTTCGGGTATACTTTTTTGCGAAAGATGTGGTGTGCCCCTGATGCGTCTCTGAGGGAGGCGGGTTGTTTCCTCTGGTGCAACGGAAGCTGCAGAACCTTAATGGGTGGTGATTAGTGGATGGCCGGCACAAACACGGACGCCTGGATGGACCGGTACATAAAGGAGCACGACCTCTACAAGAGCTTCACCTCGCGGTTGTGCAATCTTGTCCAGGATCTTCTGGAGAACCTCGGCGTTGAGCAGTTTCATGTAGAAAGCCGGACGAAGGGGTTGGATCGGTTCAGCGAGCTGATCAACGATTCCGGGGTCTCCTACGACGACCCCTTCAAAGAGATTACAGACCTTTCGGGTGTCCGCATCGTGCTCTACTATGCGGAGGAGCTGGAACGGGTGGCCCAGATGATCGAGGAGGAGTTCCGGGTCTACCCGGAGCAGTCGGTGCCCTACGAGGCGATACACGACCCCGATGTCTACGGCTACCGTTCGATCCGCTACGCCGTCTCCCTGCCGGAGCAGCGCCGCGAGCTGCGGGAGTGGAGCCGCTACCGGGACCTGCTGGCGGAGATCCAGGTGCGTACCATCCTGCAGAATGCCTGGGTGAACATTACCACCACGCTCCCCTACGAGCAGCTGAAGCAGTCCAAGAGCATGCTGAAGCGGAAGCTCTCCCGGATGAGCGCGCTGCTGGAGGAGGCCGACGAAGGCTTCCTGACGCTGCGGCATCTGCTCGGCGGCCAGGAACCGCCCTCCGGCGGCAGCACACCGCCTCCGCCGGAAGAGGGAGGCGGTCCGGAGGAACCCGAACCGCAGCCTGAACGGGAACCCGAGCCGGAGCCCCAGCAGCCGCCTGAGGAGCCGCCGGCGCTCTCCGCCGAAGGACTGGAGACCTACTTCGCCGGCCGGCCGGAACAGCTCCAGAACTGGGAGCGCATGGCCCGGGATATCGGCTATCCGGTGCAGCGCTACCCCGAGGAGCACGAACGGCAGAGCCTGAAGGATCTGGTGGCCCTGCTGGATGCGGCGGGCATCCGCACCCTCCAGGATTTCCAGCGTTTCCTGGAGGACATGGAGGCCGGCGGCAAGGGCCGGGATCATCTCCAGTCGATCTACGACTCCTTCAGCGACGAGATCGCCGACTGGAAGGTGGATTCCTACGCCGTGCTCTTCCTGATGGTGCTGAACGCCCGCTGGCAGATCCTGCAGGATCGGGATCTCTCCCTGCTGGGCATCAAGGAGGCCACAGACCGGATCAAGGGACAGTAATACAGACTGAACAGCGGTTGTGCGACATCTATCGAGGGCGGGCGTATCTGTCTCCCCTCGATTTTTTTACAGGGAGTGACGCCGATGCTGACAGACTATCCGGAGCGGTGCTCCACAGTCATTACGGGTGTGGAGCGGCATTCCAGGAAGCGGTATACCCTCAGGCTGGCCGAGACCCCCTTCCGGCCGGAGGGGGGCGGCCAGCCCGGCGACGGCGGCCGGCTGGAAAGCGAGGACTTCAGCGGCAGCGTGACGGGATGCACCAGCAACGCAGACGGCGCCCACCTGCTGGATGTCAAGCCACGCAGGGGGACGCCCCAGGAGGGCGACGCCGTGGAGGCCACGGTGGATCTGGCCCGTCGGGGACGCTACGCGCGGATGCACACCGGCGAGCATATCCTCTCCCGCATTCTTGAGCGCACCTGTCCCGGCCTTTCCATCGGCAAGGTGGCCATCGGCGGGGAGCACTCCACGGTCTTCCTCCGCTACGACGGCGACCTGACCTGGGAGGCCCTCTTCGAGGCGGAGCGAGGCGCCGCCGATGTGATCGGCAGAAATCTGCCGGTGGAATGCCGGGTGCTCTCCCCTGCCGAGGCCTGGGAGCGCGGCCTGAGGGCCAAGTGGGACCGCCTGGACGACGAGCCGGTGCGGATGATCTCCATCCGCGGATTCGACCGCATCGCCTGTTCGGGGAGCCATGTGCCCTTCACGGGGCAGGTCGGTGCGGTGGTGGTGACGGGCTTCAAGGGCTCGCCGCCGGAGTGGCAGGTGAGCTTTACCGTAGACGGAGAGGTGGCGGCGGAGGGGAGCCGGCGGATGCGCATGCTGGAACGCGAGCTGGCTACGCCGGCGGCGAAGATCCCCGGGCTGGTTGCAAAGCGGCGGGACGAGGCGGCCGGCGCCAGGAAGGCGCTGGACAAGGTGAAGCAGTACCTGGCCTTCCCCTGGGAGCGCGAGGAGCTCCCGGGCGGCTGGAGACTCCATGCGCTGGTCCTCGCCGGGATCCCCGGCGAGCTGGTGACGCCGGCGCTGAAGCGGATCATCACCGACGACGACGGCGCTGTGGGGTGCGTGCTCCTCCAGGAGGGCGACGGCCCGGAGGCGCAGGTCCTCCTGGCCCGGGGCGGGAGCTGTCCCCTCGACGCCAGGACTGTGGTCCGCCGCGCGGAGCTGCAGGCCAAGGGCGGCGGGGCCCCGGAATGGGTCTCGGGGAAGACGGGGTGCACCTCGGTGCGTCTCTGGAAGAAGGCCATCGCGGACGAGCTGGCCTGAGAGAAAGCGAGGGAGCGAGTCTATGTCGGCAATCCCCAGTCTCGACAAGCTGTTCAAACCGGAACGCATCGCTATCGTCGGTGCCTCCCACAATATGGATTCCATCTCCGGGAGACCGCTGAAGCTGCTGCAACAGAACGCCTTCCCCGGAGCCATCTATCCCGTGAACCCCAAATACGGGGAGATCGGCGGCCTTCCCTGCTATCCCGACATCCCCTCACTGCCGGAGACCCCCGATGTGGTCCTCATCGGCGTGCGTGCCTCGCTGGTGCCGGGGGTGATCGAACAGTGCGCCGACCGGGGGGTGGGGTACGCCGCGATCTTCGCCTCGGGCTTCGCCGAGAGCGGCGGCGAAGGCATCCAGGAGGAGATGGCGGCCCGCGCCCGGGAGAAGGGGCTGCGCATCCTGGGCCCCAACTGCCAGGGGCTGGTCAATCTGGTGGACTGTGTGCCCCTGACCTTCTCGGCGGCCATGGAGCAGCGGCGCTGCCCCCTGGGCAACGTGGCCTACGTCTCCCAGAGCGGCGCCTTCGGCTTCGCCAGCTTCTCCATGGGTGTCGACCGGGGGGTGCGCTTCCGCTATGTGGTGACCACGGGCAACCAGTCCGACCTGGACGCCATCGATGTGGCCCGCTATCTGCTGCAGGACCCCGAGGTCCACTATCTGCTGCTCTATCTGGAGGGGCTGCGCGAAGGGCACCGTTTCTTCGAGCTCATCGCCGAGGCCCATCGGCGGGGGGTGCCCATCGGGGTCCTCAAGGCCGGGGTCAGTGCCACCTCCAAGGAGGCGGCCAAAAGCCACACGGGGGCGCTGGCCGGCGACGAAGCGGTCTGGAACGCCCTCTACCGCCAGTTCGGCGTGCTGCCCCTG
>JAIPGA010000070.1 GCA_021736445.1 Synergistales bacterium
GGGGACCACCAGCCGCGCTCCCGGGCCACATCGAAGAGGTTGTCCGAGTAGAGTATGCAGGGATCGTCCCGCTTGATCTCCCGGATTCTGAATTCGTTGGCCGCCACAAAGACCTCCCCGTCGGGCACCCGCTTGGCCACCCAGAGCCCCGAGGTGCCGTCGGGGGTCCCGCCGGCCATCTCCATGACCCACCCCTCTTCGGTGTCGCCCACCAGAAGCGTCTCGCCTGTCCCGTAGTAGCCGTAGGTGTCGATCAGCCCCCCCATCAGCGTCACCGCCTCCCGTGCGGTGGTGCAGCGTTCGAGGGCCACCCGGGAAAGCTCGGCACTGTAGAAAATCCGCTTCCCCGGCTCCGGTTCAGGCTGTACCTTGGCGCCGTTGGTGCACTCGCCGATCATCAGCTGGTGCTCGTTCATGATCCCGTAGTTGCCGTCGAAGTACGCGTAGGTGTGTTCCACCTGAGGGATATATCCGATAGGAATCGTATTCTGATGGTCGTTCATTTTGTAGCCCGCCCCGCGGTCGGGACAGACCAGTCGCGGATACATCCCCGCATTGTACTGCGGCTTCTCGCCCAACGCCACGGCGGAGTAGTAGACAGGCCGGAGCGACCCGGGCTTGTGGTCCCTGGCCGGCACATAGATCAGACGCTGATCCGCCAGTTCATCGTCGTCGGAATGCGCCACAATCACCGAACCGTCCACGGTGGCCCCTTTGGTTGCCAGGATGGTGGTGCATGCCTGTGCGGGTCCGGCCAGGACGACCGCAAGGGCTACCGCAACCACCACAATCGCTGCACTCGCTTTACCTTTCATGCTGCACGCTCCTCTCCTCTGCACAAGATGGGCTCTGTTTTACCCTCTTCCAGCCCGCCACCGCCCGTATTCCATATACACCTGTGTGGTGGCGGCCACATGCCCGCCCTGGAGGCGACGGAGGATATGGAAGGCTCCGTCGATACCCGCCGACACCCCGGCGGCCGTCAGGAGCTTGCCGCTTTCCACGAACCGCGCCTCCCTGGAGACCACACAATCGGGAGCCAGTCTCCCGATATCCTCCACAACGGAATGGTGGGTCGTACAGCGCCGCCCCTCCAGCAATCCGGCCGCCGCAAGGATCCGGGCACCGGAACAGACAGAAAAGACGATCTCCGCCGTCGCCGCACTCCGGCGGACCCACCGGAGCACCTCCGGCCTCCCGATGATCTCTTTGGTCCCCTCTCCGCCGGGCAGAACAAGGATATCGATATGGGGGTGGTCCCTAAGATCCCACTCCGCCGACAGGATCAGGCCGTTGATCGTCCGCACCGAATCCCCCGCGACACTCAGTGCAAAGGTCTCGAACAGCACCGAATCATGGAGCATGGACGCGGCGGAGAAGACCTCGTACGGGCCTGTTGCGTCAAGAAGTTCCATATCGTCGAAGACAAGGATACCCACTCGCTTCATTATACCCCTCCGATCAAACAGCAACTCGACATGCCGCCCACCGTCGTCTGCCGGGGATATCCCGTATCCTCCAGACAGAGCATCGCACACAACCTGTTGTTGAGGCTGCACCGCAGGCAGAGACATCCAAAGGAGAACGCCCCAGAGGAACCATTACGGCACCTTTGGGGCGGGAATCGTTACGGTGCGGTGGTGTCCTTCAGACCCTGCCGGTACTCGTGATTGTACTCGTACGTAACCCCCTTCCAGAGGGAGTAGCAGAGCACCAGCATGATGATCGTGAAGGGCAACGCCGAGGAGATCGCCATCTTGCGGAGGGCGTTGAGCCCCCCCGAGGCCAGCAGGATCGCCGCCACCGAGGACTGCATGATGCCCCAGATAAACTTGCGGTAGGCACGGGGGTTGAGCTCCCCCTGGGTGGTCATCATGGCCAGGACAAGGGTCGACGAGTCAGCCGAGGTTACAAAGAAGATGGTGAGCAACATCAGGGCGAAGCCGGTGAGCAACCAGCTCAGGGGATAGTAGGTGAAGACGTTGAACAGTCCGGTGGAGATGTTTTCCACCGTGGCCGCAGCGATATCGTAGCCCTGACGGATCTCCAGATCGAAGGCGGCGCCGCCGAAAACGGCGAACCAGATGAAGGTCAACAGCGAGGGCACGAGGAGCGCCCCGAGGACAAACTCCCGGATCGTCCGGCCTCTGGAGATACTGGCCACAAAGAGCCCCACGAAGGGCGACCAGGAGATCCAGGTGGCCCAGAAAAAGAGCGTCCAGTCCTTGGTCCACTGGTAGCCCTGGAAGGGGTTGGCGCTCAGGCTCATGGACAACAGCGATGAGAGGTAGTCGCCGGTGGTGGTGATCAGCACGTTCAGGATAAAGGTGGTGGGGCCGATGAAGAGCATCGCGAAGAGCAGCACCGCCGCTATGCCGATGTTGGCCCGGCTGAGCACCTGGATCCCCCTGTCCAGCCCGCGCATGGCGGAGATCATGTACATGACCGTCACGATGGCGATGATGGCGAACCAGGTCGTCATCGTATCGGGCACCGCCGGAAAGACGTAGGCCAAACCGCTGGAGATCTGCATCGTTCCCAGTCCGAGGGAGGTGGCGATCCCAAAGACGACAGCGAACACAGCCAGGATATCCACAGCATACCCCCATAGGCCGTAGATCCTCTCTCCCAACAGGGGATAGAGCGCACTCGAAATCAGCGGCGGCATGCCGCGGCGGAAACAGAAATAGGCGATGCTGAGGCTCATGACCACATAGATCGCCCAGGGCTGCAGTCCCCAGTGGAAGAAGACGTGCCGCATGGCGAACCGTGCCGCATCGGCGGAGGAACCGGCGATCCCGGCAGGGGGATTGGTATAGTGCATCAGCGGCTCCGAGACCCCCCAAAAGACCAGGCCGATCCCCATGCCGGCGGCGAAGAGCATGCTGAACCAGGCAAAGTAGCTGTACTGTGGTTTTTCGCTGTCCTTCCCCAGCTTGATTCTTCCGTACTTGCTGAAGGCCAGGGTCAGACTGAAGACAAGAAAGATAAAGGGAGCGATGGTGTACCCCCAGCTGAAATGCTCGAGAATCCCTTCATGGACGGCAGAAGAAAGGGCGTCGAACTCCCGGGGAGCAACGACACCGAAGGTGATGATCGTTCCCACCATGATGAAGGAGATGACAAAGACGATGTTCTCTTTCAGCCACATAGCAGCCGCTACCCCCTCTCCCCGCTCTTGCTGTAGCCCGTAACCGCCAGCGACTCCACGGGAACGACCAGAAGCGAACAGGGGGCGGTGCGCGCCAGCATCTCCGCTGTGGACCCCAGCATCGAACCAAAGGGGCTCGGTGCATCGTATTTCCCCAGGACGATCAGATCGACATCTCCCTGCTTCGCCTGACGGACGATCCGTTTCGAGGGACGTCCCAGTGCGGAGATTGTCTCCACCTCCCCGAACCATCCGGAACACTCTCCGGCAAGGCGGTTGAGATTCATCCCGACCTGGGTCCGGCGCGTCTTCTCGGCTCTCGGGTCGGGGGCACGCTCACCCACATGCAGCAGAACGAGGGTGTCCGCCTTGATCCCTTCATGTTTCAGATAGGGCATCACCACACTGTCTGTGGCCTGAAAAGCTGTGGCGTACATGATTCTGTCCACTCCCCCGCTCTGCCGCCGCTGCATGACACCCTTCGCTTTATAGACCGCCACAGGCCGGTCGGACAGACGGATCACATCGCGGACCACGCTCCCCAAAAGCGCGATCCGGACAATCATCTTCGGCTTCCAGGGCAGAACGATCAGCCCGACATTCCGTTCGCTCGCGTAACTGCAGATCACCGTCGCCACATGGCCGGTTTTGATCACAGCCTCCCCCTTGAATCCCTCCTCTTCCAGCTGCTTACGCAGTGCTTCCAGTTTCTCCCGTGCCGGAGCCTCCGGGCTTGGTTCGTTTTCCGCCACGTGGAGCAGCAGCACCCTCTGTGCCGAAAGATGCTGCAGCATCTTCATCACGCCCCTGTTCTGGGACTCCGACTCCTGCAAACTCACCGGCCATAGGACAGTGGAAAACATGGCACCCCCCGTTTCTCTCCCCGCATCGGTGTGCCGTCAGCATGCGGGGAAGGTTGTAATGGACATCGACAGATAGGTCTGCGGACAGGATCAATGACCGCATCATAATGCCATTCGCCCGGAAACGTCCAGCGGACTTCCAGACAACCTTCGTCCGCACTCCTTTGCATGCGGCGCACACGCCAACCACACCCCGGCGATTCCAGACCCACAGGCCACCCTTTCAAAAGAATATCACTACATGATTCCTTTGTTCCGGCATTACAGAAAAGGGCAGTCTCCGCCGGGGAACGGCAACGCCTCCTGAGGGATCCCGCCCTGTTGTGCCCCGGCGCCGACGCTTTCCGCCAAGCCGCTTGACGGGTACGGTGTCACCGTTATAATATGCCCTGACATGGGCCGGAGTGGCGGAATGGTAGACGCGCCTGACTCAAAATCAGGTGGGCTTTGCGCTCGTGGGGGTTCGAGTCCCCCCTCCGGCACCACTTTCGTTGGATCAAAAGACACCCCGCCCCGTAGCGCTTCCCTCTCCCTGCTTCAGCCGAATTCCAGACATTTAGTCCTGTATGCCCTCCCGCCAGTCATGTGCTCCGTGGCAATAGGGAGCATAGCTGCAGCGCGCACAGCGGGGATGACCCTTGGGGTAGACCTCCGGCGGCGTCCCGCATTCCAGAACCTTTCGGGCCTCCCGGAGCAGATCGCCGAGCTCCTTCCGGGCCCTGCGATTCCATGGAACGCGAAACTCCTTCCCTGAATAGTGCAAACGCCCCTCCCGTACCGGGTAACCCGCTTGTTCCAGAAGACTGCAGTACACAAGCACCTGTACGCGGTGGCCCTCCAGCGGCTCCTCCCTGGCACCGCTTTTGTACTCGTGGGGGATGTAGCGCCTTCCCCGGCGTGTCACGGCATCGGGCCGTCCGGAGAGCCCGCCGGAGCGCCAGAGACGGCTGTCCAGCTCCACCAGCCGCTCTCGTCGGGCAAAGAGCAGCCACAGCAGCAATCCGGCACAGAGCAGCACGGCCGGCGGCAGCACCTTCGCTTCTAGCGCGTCAGCAAGAGCCACGCCGTGCCCCCCAGCAGAAGAAGCGCCACCGTCAGCCGCCAGGTTGCCGACCAGATCGCCCGCAGTCGGAACCAGCGGCCCCAAATGCGGTGACGCCTCCTCCCTTCCTGCATCCGCTCCCCTCCGGACACAGGAGGAACGACCCCGTGCCCGCGGAACCAGGCCGCCCGTTCGCAGAAGGCAAACTGGCCGAGCAACGAAGCGGAGATATCCCTCTCCCGCCACGCCTTCCCTTCAGTCATTCCACGTTGCCCCTTTCACCCTGACAGTTCCATTGACAAATCACCCGTTCCCTCTAGGCTAACGGTAGCGTACACTGGTGTCAGGCGATACGCCACCCATAACAGCGCGTAAGGAGTGAGAATATGGCACAACAACGTCGCTACCCCGGATGCTTTGTCTGCGGACTTCCCGAGGAAAATCCCCGGGCGCTGCAGGTTCCCATCGAGTGGGACGCAGAGGGACAGAGGACCTATCTGCCGTTCACCCCCGACAGGACATGGTGCGGGTTTGAGGATGTTGTCCACGGCGGAATTTTGACCGCTATCTGTGACGACGCCATGGCCTGGGCCCTGCGCGAACAGACAGGCCAATGGGCCGCAACGGGCAGCATCAACGTCCGCTACCGCGCACCGGTCAAAACAGACGCGGAGTACCGTGCCGTCGGACGCGTGGAGCGTATCGACGAACGCAAGGCAAAGACAGCCGCCGAGATCACCGATCTGGAGGGGACCGTCTTTGTCGAAGCGACGGCGATCTTCGTCTTTCTCGAAGGACGTCCCGAAAAGGGCGTGCTCCGGTAGCATCGGCCCCGGCGCAGGGGACAACGGAACAAAAGGAGGATACTACTGCATGGAATCGACATGGATCACCACAGGTGGTGGAGATAAAGGGAAGACCTCACTGGGCAACGGAGAACGGGTCCCCAAGGACGCCCCCAGGGTCATCCTCTACGGGACCCTCGACGAGTGCCAGGCTGCCATCGGAATGGCCCGGGCGACATGCTGCGAAGAGGGCATCCAGAAGCAGCTTTTCACGCTGGAAGAGAATCTCGGTTTTGTGATGGGCTACTTCGCCCTCTACCCCGGACTCCCGGAACCCAACCCCGAGACACTGGAACATATCGTCGATAAGGCGAAGGAAGTGGTGGGAGAAACCTTCCGCTTTGTCCGCCCCGGCGATTCGGAGCCCGGCGCCGCCCTCCATCTCGCGCGCACCATTGCCCGGCGGGCGGAACGGATGGCGCTCCCTCTCTACAGGAACGGCGACATCGGCGACCCCTCCTACACCTACGTCAATCGCCTCTCCGACGCCATCTATGCCCTCTCGCTCTGGACCGATTACGTCAATTCGGGCTGTGGGAAGGAAGGATCCTGACAGAAAGAAAACACCCACCTCCAGGTGACACTCTGTGGCGTCCTCGCCTGTTTTTGCGTATAATGAGTATCGTATACTTTTTCCCATCCTTGGAGGACACCGCACATGACTGCAAACCCTCTTTCACCTGCAGAAAATCAAGACCTGCGCCAGATTGTTCACGATAAGGTACGGGAAGCCATTCTGGATGGCCACTTTCTTCCCGGAGAACGGCTTTCCGAGGTTGAGCTGGCCGAACAGCTCAACGTGTCCCGCACCCCCGTCAGAGAGGCAATACGGCAGCTGGCCCAGACGGGCATCATCGAACTCCGTCCCCGCAAGGGAGCCTTTGTGGCGCTCCTCAGCATCAAGGATGTCAACGATCTCTACGAACTCAGATCAGCGCTGGAGCTCATGGCGGTGCAGGACATCTGCAAGAACCCGCCCCGGGAAGAGCTGATGAAGATGCACCATGTCTTTTCCTCAATGGACAATACCACAGACCCGCAGTACTTTCTGGAGGAAGACAGCCGATTCCACCGCCTGCTCAGAGGGGGGTCGGGCAACCGCTTCCTGGAAAAGGCCCTCACCAATGTCTTCGATCTCATCCAGCTCTGCCGCCTCTACTCGATAGCGGAAACCTCCATCGAGCGTTCACTGGAAGAACACAAATGCATCATCGATGCGGTCCTCCAGCAGGACAGCCGGAAAGCCACGGATGCCCTCCAGAACCACCTCAACTATTTCAGGGAATCGCTGATCAGCTACCTCAACAAACATCCGGAATTCACCAGGGGCCGCAGGGCCTCCTGATGGAGCGCCGGGCTGCGCACCTTTTTTGCGTTCCCAGTTCCGGCCGTTGCTTCCGTGCCCGCTTGGCCCGATCGGTTCACATGCCTGCGCCGGCAGCCTGCATACACCCCTGATACCAGGCGTAGAGGCTCTCCGGCGTACGGTCGGGAGCGATGCCGTAGCGGGTCAGCGCGAAATCGTACTTCGTGGGATCTTCGGGATTGACCCCGCGGAACCACTCCGTAGCCTCCACAGCAGCCCGCAAATCCGGGGTTTTCCTTGTGGTGCACCCCAACCGACAACAGATCCGATGCATGTGGGTATCCATCGGCAGAAGCAGCTGCGAGGGGGACAGGCAGCCCCATCCCCCCGGATCGACATGGTCCCGCCGGACCATCCACTTGCAGTACAGAAAGAGTCGTTTGCAGGCACTGCGGTCCCGTGGAGAGGCCAGCAGGGAATTGGGCTCACCCGCTCCGCAGGAGCGCAGCCTTCCGACCAGATGGGAGAGTCCCTGTACTGCAGGTTCGTCGCCGCCCATCCCTTTCTGTACCACCGCTTCCACAGAACCCTCCGTCCGAATCAGGCGCCCCAGGGCGGCGACCAGCCTCGCCAGCTCTCCGGCTGTGGTGAACCGATGCCGCCAGGCCCCAAGCTCCCCGAGCAATCGCTCCGGAGATTCGGCAACCATCTGCGCCGGTGCTGGTCCCAGCACGGCCAGCACCCGGTTCGCACTGTTGAGGATCTGTCGCACCCGGCCGTAGGCAAGGCCCGACACGATAAGGCCCACAACCTCCCTGTCTCTGACATCGGGGTAACCCTGTAACAGGGAAACGGGGTCCCCGGGCTCGTCCCGCAGACCCCCGCAGGATTGATAGATCTTCTCAAACCAGCGCCGTCGCGCAGACGCCAGGCTTCGGTCGTTACCCCCGTCGCCGTACGGCCCGGGCAACGGTTCTTCCCAATTCGCGACACCCTTCGAGATCATGCTCGGCAGGTACGTAGCGGACAGCCAGGCGGTCGGCGACACGCTCCATTTTCATATCATCCAGCTCCTGCTCCAGCAGTTTGACGGATTCCCCGCCCCATCCGTAGGAACCGAAGGCAGCGCCCAGTTTCCCCTGAGGACGCAGCCCTCTGAGATAACAGAGACAGTCGGCCATCCGCGGAAGGTATCCGTTGTTCAGTGTCGGGGAACCGAGGACAAGGGCATCGGCCTCCAGGAGGGCCGTCACGACGTCGCTCCGGTGACTGTCGGCAAGGCCCATGACGGTGACCTCCATTCCTTCGTCGATGCACCCCTCGGCAACGGCGTCGGCCATCTTCTCCGTGCTGTGCCACATGGTGTCGTAGACCACGACCACGCTGCCCCTGGTCTCATAGCGGCTCCAGGATGCATAGGCCCCGAGGATGGCCCCCGGATCGCCGCGCCAGATGACACCGTGGTCCGGCGCGATCATGTCGATGGGGAGGTTCATCTGTTCCACACTCTCCAGCAGCTTTTGCACAAGCGACGAGTAGGGCCAGAGGATATTGGCGTAGTACTTCGCCGCCTGATGCATCAGCATCGCCGTGGGCACCTCGTCGTCAAAGCGCTGACTGGTTGCATAGTGCTGTCCGAAGGCATCGCTGGAGATCAGTACCCGCTGATCCGGCAGATAGGAGAACATGCTGTCCGGCCAGTGGAGCATCTTGGTCTCGATAAACTGAACGTCACTCCTGCCCAGCGAGCGGGTCTCCCCGTTGGCCACCACTTCCAGCGGCCACGCCACCGCCTCGGGGAAGTGCGCCTCCAGGGCGAGTTTGCATGCCCTGGAACAGTAGACCCGCTCGGGCGCACAGAGGGAGATTGTCCGGGGCAGGCTCCCCGTATGGTCCATCTCTGCGTGGTTGACCACAATGGTATCGATACGATCGAGGGGGACCACCTCGGCGATCCGCCGGAGCATCTCCTCCGTGTGGGTGTGTTTCACCGTATCAAAAAGGGTCGCCCGCTCTCCATCAAAGAGCAGAAACGCATTGTAGGTAGAACCCTTCTCTGTGGAGTATCCGTGGAAATCCCGCAGCCCCCAGTCAATGGCGCCTACCCAGTAGAGGTTCTCCGCTACCTGCACAACACCCATCGCTATCTTCCTTTCGACAACAGGGATATCCCTACAGATCCTTCACGTCGTTGAAAATCGCTGTCGGCGCATTCTTCTGCGATTTCCCCTTCTTGACCTTGTGGTAGTCCGCGTAGGTAAGAGGCGTGCCCTCTTTGACAATCTCCGCAGACTGCACCTCGCCGACAAAGAGCCTGTGGGTATGGACGTCCGCGGCATGGATCACCCTGGCATCGAGTACCGCCAGCGTCCAATCGAGAAAGAGAGGGCTCCCTGTCGGCCCCTCCTTCAGATTCACCGCGCTGCATTTGTCTTCATCACGACCGCACTTGAACCCGAACCGGCCGATATAGGTCATCGGCACCTCGTGTTCCAGCACACTGACGGAGAACACCCCGCTCTTTCCCACATATTCGGTGGTGAGATTGTCCTTGTGGAGACAGGTGGTCACGCAGAGCGGATCGCCGGTGATCTGCATCACTGCATTGGCGATCTGGGCGTTATGGTGACCCTGCCAGGTCGAACCGACCACATAGAGGCCGTAGGTCAGTCGAAACAGCGCCTTTACGTCAAGCTCCGGTACTGCACTCATTCCTTCCACCTCCCGAAGGATCTTGCCGAGCCAACGGCAAGGCGGGGCAGAGCCCATGCCCTACCCCGCCTTTCTTCCTTCGCCCTGTCTAGTCCTCTTCTTCGCGCTCTCCGAGCTTCCGGTCGAGCATAAAGAGACCGTTCCTGGACTCCTGCACCATCTTCAGCTGCTGGACCACCTCGTCCACCGAGGCCTCCTCCTCGACCTGCTCCTTGACAAACCACTGGAGGAATTCCTGTGTGGGATAGTCCCTTTCTTCATGGGCGATATCCAGCAGGCTGTGGATACGACCGGAGATGTACTGCTCATGCTCAAAGGCGTCCTCAAAGGCTTCAAGCGGCGAATTCCAGGATGTCTTGGGGCCATCGATGGGCTTGAGTTCCACCCTCGACCGCCTGTCGTTGATGTATCCATAGAACTTCATGGCGTGTTCCATCTCTTCGTTGGCCTGTGCCTTCATCCACTTCGCCATTCCCTGGAAACTGGCATCCTCCAGCCAGGAGGCCATGGAGAGATAGACATATGCGGAATGGAGTTCCGCATTGACCTGATCGTTCAGAGCGTCCCACAGCTTTTCACTGAGCATCACAGACTCCTCCTTCTGTACAGCAGGGATAGAATAGCTGCCGAAAGTATACCACGTACGGTGTTCGTAACGTTCCGACCTCGAGAAACTGTAATTATTATTTGTTTCAGGGGTACTATACCTGGAGCGTCTGCACCTGTCAAGCTGGGTCAGCCGTTCAGCGAAGCGGCGATGGCCCTGCCCGCAACCACCCCGCTGGCGGAGGCCTGGATCACGCCACGGGTGACACCGGCACCGTCGCCAGCAGCATAAAGCCCGGGAATGGAGGTTTCCAGAGAGCCGCTGAGGGAGAGCCTGAGGCTGTAGAACTTCACCTCCACACCGTACAGCAGGGTATGCGGCCCATCGACGCCGGGGATGATGGCATCAAGCGCTGCGAGCATCTCCCGGATCGCCGTGAGATGCCGGTAGGGCAGCACAAAGGAGAGATCGCCAGGCTCGGCCTCTTCCAGGGTCGGACGGACCAGGCCTCGACCGATCCGCTTGGGTGTGGAGCGCCGTCCCGCCTTGAGGTCCTTCAGGCGCTGAACGATCACCGACCCCCCAAGCATGTTGGCAAGCCGGGAGATATGGGAACCGTAGCCGTTTGGATCACGGAAGGGTTCGGTGAACTCCGTGCTGACCAGCAGAGCGAAATTGGTGTTCTCCGTCTTGTCGTTCTGATTACTGTGGCCGTTGACCACGACCACATCTCCCTCGCTCTGATACTCGGTCACCACCTCCCCTCCCGGGCACATGCAGAAGGTGCGCACGCGGTCATCAAAGGTGGGAGATGTGAAGACGGCCTTGACCTCGTAAAACTGCTCGGTCAGGTAGTCGGCCCACTCGCGGGGGATCTCCACACGCACGCCGATATCCACAGGGAGGGAGGCCACCTTCAGCTGCTGTTCCGCAGCTACGCGCTCGATCCACTGCGCTCCCTCCCGACCGGGGGCAAGCAGCACACGCCGTGATTCCAGGGACGTACCATCCGTCAGTTCCACCCCTGTCACGCCGGCGTCCCCGGTGGTTACCGACTTCACCTCACTCTGGAGCTTGACGTCGCAGGCCCTGGACAGAGAGGTCCAGATGCTCCCCAGCACCTCCTTGGAGCAATCCGTACCGATATGGCGGATGCGGGCCGGGATCACATTGAGCCCTGCAAAACGGCCCTTCTTGACCACCTCATGGGCAAAATCCGGGTCCGGTGCAAAGACGGGGGCATCGGCACCGTAGTGGACCCACATGCCGTCCACCTCTTCAATGAGTTCCTGCAACCGCTCCCTCCCGATGTAGCTCTCCAGATTGCCGCCAAAGGCGGAGGTAAGGGTCAGTTTGCCGTCGCTGAAGGCGCCCGCGCCCCCCCATCCACAGGTAACACTGCAGGGGGAACAGTGGAGACAGTGATCGGCGGCCCCTGTTTTCAAGGGGCACGAACGCCCCTCCAGCGCTTTCCCCTTATCGACAATACAGACGGAAAGCCCTCTGTCCACCGCCTCCATGGCGGCGAAGAGGCCTGCCGGTCCCGCACCCACAATCAGCAGATCATACATATCCATCCTCCTATACTACAGTTCGTCGCTATGCCCTCGCACACCACGCGCAGAGCCGCCGCGGAACGCGGCGGCTCTGCGCTGTCTCTCGACGGAGCTCTCTACGCACTAGCCCTGCGTCTGGTCCTCGACCAAGGCCAAACGGGCATCGTCGTCTTCCCCCTTTTTCAGGCGGTAGGCCGCCACAAGCTGCTGCAGTTCCTTCACAACATCCTCCTGCTCGTGCCGGATCTCCGTCAGCTTCCTGGTCATCTCCTCCACTTCCCTGGAGACCTTCTCGACATCCTGGGAGGAGGTCTGTCCCTCGGTCACCTGCTGGACGATACTGTCCATGGCGCTGGCGATCTCCTCGCTGCTGGCCGACTGTTCCTGGGCGGATGCGGCGATGTTTTCGATGCCGTTGGACATCTCTTCGATGCTCTTCATGATATTGGCGATCCGCTGGGAAGTCACGCCGGAATCCTTATCCGCCTTTTCGATCAGCGACTCCGTACGGGAGACATCGTCAGCCGCGCTCCTGGTCTTGCTCTGGATCTCGCCAATCACCTCGCCGACCTCACCGGCCGCCTTGTTGGATTCCTCGGCGAGCTTGCGGACCTCCTCGGCGACAACGGCGAATCCGCGCCCCGCTTCGCCGGCGCGGGCTGCTTCGATGGCGGCATTGAGGGCCAACAGATTGGTCTGGTCGGCGATACCGGTGATCGTCTCTACAAAGGAGGAGATCTTGGAGACCGAATCCTCCAGGGAATGGATGGCCTCCACAACCTGTTTGCTGGAACTGCCTACCTCGGAGACCCCCTTGGCCACATCCTGGACGGAGTTGTTGCCGTCCTCCACATCCTTGCGGATGGTCGAGGCGTTTTCACTGAGCTCCGATGCGATCTTGGCGGAGTTCTGGGCGCCGGAGGAGACCTCTTCCACACCGGCGTTGGTCTCCTCGGCGGCCGAGGAGATGGACTCCATCACCGAACGCATGTTCTCCGCGGATTCCCGTGCCGAAGAGGACTCCTGGGACACCTGGGTATCGATCTGTTCGAGATCGTTACCCCGTTCGGTGAGCAGCTGATTGAGTTCTTTCACCCGGTTCACAAGCTTCCGGTATGACTGCAGGATCGTGGCGAAGGCCCCCATGGCCTGGTTGACCTCATTCCTGCTTCCATCGTTCTCCCACAGTTCCACGGTGAGATCCCCCGCGGCGATCTGTTCGGCGATGTTCACCACATCCTTCAGCGGGTTGACGAGACGCCCCACAAGGTACAGCAGCAGCACGACACCAACGATGAGCGCGGGGACCACCCAGAGCGCCATCTTGTTCCGCATGGCCGTAAGGGGAGCGAACATCTCGCTGTGGGGCAGGGCAAAGGCGAAAAACCAGTCCATCCCTTCCACGGTACCGACAAAGGCCCGCTTCTCCGTACCGTGGTAGGAGTAGTCGAACCGACAGACATCCCCCCCGCCATTGCGACAGAGGGAGGACGCGGCGAAACCCTCCCAGAAGGTGGGGCTCATCTCCTCCAGGGACGTACCGGCAGTCAGCTCAGGGTGAGCGAGCAGCCCTCCCTCTGCGTTGAACACAAATCCGTAGCTCTCCTTCCCAAAGCGCGTGGACACCACATGCTGCAGCAGGTTGTCCAGCGCAACCCCCGAAGCGATCACGAAGGAGACCTCACCGCTGCCGTCGCCCATCGTCGTATAGGGCGTATAGGTGGAGAAGTACATCGACTCCCCGACCCGAGCCATGCCCTGGTAGCTCTTTTTCTCTTCCACCACCTGCCTGTAGAGAGGGCTGTCCGATTCGACAACCCTTCCGAGTTCGACATCGCCTCCCTCGCCGGCGAGCGACGAGGCGACCAGCATAAGGTGTCCCTCTTTCCCCTCGCCGACCTTCTGGTAGAAGTTGACCTCTCCGGCGAAGTTGGCGGCGAAGTTCTCGGCGAACTCATTGTTGCCCGTCAACTGGGCCAGCTGCC
>JAIPGA010000071.1 GCA_021736445.1 Synergistales bacterium
ACGCATCTGGTGACCACAGCGGAGGGGCCACACCCGGATCCATGCCGAACCCGGTCGTTACGCCCTCCAGCGCCGATGGTACTACGGGGGGTACCCGTGGGAGAGTAGGTCGTCGCCGGATGCGTGCTTTTTTGTATCTTTATCTGGATTGCAACGGAGCGCCGTGAGGAAGGGCCCCGAAACCGCAGATACAGTGCGGATTCGGGGCCCTTCGTTTGTCTTTCGGGACGGAGGGCTTCGTTGTGTGCAGCCTACTGGGCCGACCGGGGGAGGCGGGAGGGGCGCACCGGCGCCAGCTCGGACTCCGGGAAATCCAGGAAGGCCTTGCCGGAGGCGGCGCGGAGGAAGTTGTCCAGCCACCAGAAGATATCCCGGCGGCTGATGGTCTTCCGGAGGCTCCGCATCCAGCGCCGCTGTCTGTAGCCGGGCATGTTGAAGGCCCGGACGATGCTGTCGGCCAGATGCTCCATGTCAGTCGGCTGGATGGACGATAGAGATCGACCGGGAGCAGCCGAGGCGTGTCGCTCCCGCGCGTATGAGCTGTTCCGCCTGCTCCGCAGAACTGATCCCTCCAGCCGCCTTGATCCCGACCCTCCCTTGAGCTGTCGCATTGATCAGGGCCACATCGTCGAGGGTTACCCTGCCAAAGAACCCTGTCCCTGTTTTGACAATGTCGATTCCGTGATCGAGGCAGAGCTCCGTGAGGTCTATGATCTCCTGTTCTTCCAGAATGGGTGTTTCGATGATGACCTTAAGAATGTGTCTGCCGGAACACTCCCGGAGGGCGGACAGTTCGAGGGTGACGCCCTCCCGGTCGTTGTTGCGGAGGTTGCCGAGATCGACGACCGCGTCGATTTCGTTGGCACCCTGATCCAATGCCCACGCGATCTCCCGGCGTTTGATTTCAAGCGGTGTGGTCCCCAGGGGGAATCCGACTACGGAAGCGATGCGGACAGGCGTTCCTTCGAGAAGCGGCGCCGCCACGGGAACGGCGCTCAGGGGAATGCAGACGGCGGCAAAGTGATGGTGCCTGGCTTCGTTGCAGAGCTGCTGGTAGCGTTCCGATGGAATGCCTGGTTTGAGAAGTGTGTGATCGATAGACGGTGCGAGATCGGTGCTGGTCTCTTCCACGTCCTTCGTTTCGGTGATGTGGGTGACCAGGCGATGGGCTGCGGTACGGATTGCGCCCCACTCTTTTTTCGGCGTCATGGCGATCTTCCTTCTTGTCCTTCCGGGGTGTGCCCGTCGATACAGCCGCAGAGTTCGCGGTTGCTCTCTTCAGTTGGGTGTGCTGTCACCGCAGTGATGGAGATGTCTCCTCTCCGGTGCAGGTAGCCCAGCAGGGTGACCAGCGATTCCATGGTGATCCCGAGCTGCTGCGAGGTTTCCCGAAGGTCCAGGGTGCCTGTTTCCTCGAGTCTGGCCCGAAGGTCGCGGCCGATGATCGCCACCCATTGGTCGAAAAGCTCTGAGACCTCCTTCGTATGGGTGCCGGCAAGCTGGGCGTTTGTGGCGACGGCCTCGATAAGCCTGGCGGTGACACGCTCGCAGGAGTGCAGTACATCCTCGAGTCGCTGTACGCTGTCGCTGTCCACGTTGGTTCCTCCTCTGTCGTGTGGGGTGGAATGTCCCTTTGTCTCCACTCATGATAGGATACAACAGAGTGAGAGTACAGGTGCGGGGGTGAAGATGTGCGGTTGCGTCTCAACCTACTTGGACTGGGCAGGGTCGGCAGGGGTTTCGTCGAGCATGTTCTGGAAAAGCACGATGCGGTTGCCCGGCAGTACGGCTGTGCAATGGATATTGTTGCGGTTGCCACACGCTCCAGAGGCGGGATCTACAGGGAAGCGGGACTGAGGCCTGAACAGGTTCTCCAGTGGATCGACGTCGGGAACAGCCTTCGTGACGAACTGCCGCCCGATACGATTTTTGATCTGGCGGTGGATGAACTGATCGAACACCAGGAATACGATGTGCTGGTGGAGAGCACGGTGACCAACCTTGTCCATGCCGAACCCGCCGCGACGTACATGAAAACAGCTCTGCAACGGGGGAAGCATGTGGTGACAACCAACAAAGGTCCTGTGGCACTGCATTTTCCGGAGCTTTCCCGGCTTGCCGCGGAACGCGGGGTCTGCTTTCTCTTTGAAGGGACCGTGCTCTCGGGAACACCGCTTTTTTCATTTGTCCGCCATGGGCTTAGGGGAAGCCGGATCTTCAGTTTTGAAGGGGTGGTGAGCGGGACCTGCAACTACATGCTCAGTCTGATGGCCAAGGGTGCCTCTTTTGACGAAGCGTTGGTGGACGCCCAGAGAATGGGCATTACCGAAGCGAACCCCAGCCTTGATGTGGATGGTTGGGAGGCGGCGGCCAAAGCTGCTATCATATCGCAGGTTCTTATGGGAGCCGAGCCTCTGGATATCCGGATGCTCCCCTTTGAGGGTATCCGGCATGTCACCCCGC
Organism: Synergistales bacterium; assembly: GCA_021736445.1. Taxonomy (NCBI): domain Bacteria; kingdom Thermotogati; phylum Synergistota; class Synergistia; order Synergistales; species Synergistales bacterium. The sequence goes on from JAIPGA010000071.1 coordinate 2,464, forward strand.
AGATGATTCAGGAGGCCCGTCGATCCGGGAGATGCCTCCGACACGTGGCCAGGGTGGAGCGCCTGGGGGAGGGTGTGGATATTGCGGTCAAGCCGGTGATGCTCCCCAAGAATCACCCTCTCTCCATACTCCCGGGGAACACCAATGGTGCGCTGTTCTTCACCGACACCCTCGGGGAGGTCTATGTCAGCGGTGCGGGGGCGGGAGCTCGGCAAACGGGATATGCACTCTTTCAGGATGTGCTGTCTCTTCCAGGCTGAGAGAAATCCTGCTGGGCCAGGCATTACCCCAGCGGTGGTGCTAGAGATGCCGTAAAGGCTGTAGTATACTACGTTGGGAGTAAAAGGGGAGAGTGCCCCCTTAACCCTGAAACGAGGAGGGTCTACATATGGCAGAGGTTGCCGAAATGGATGTTCAGGGCATCATGGAAGCTGCGGAGGACGGCAGGTCTTCCAGTGATGCACGGATTATCCTCGTTTTTGATCTCTTTAAGGAACACTACGGTCTGGACGTCGGGCAGGTGCGGGAGATTGTCCGGGTGCCTCCCAAGATTACGAGGGTGCCCAATGCGCCGGCCTATGTTCGTGGTGTCATCAATCTTCGAGGGAATGTCATCCCTGTCATGGATGTCTCTACCAAAATGGGCGGTGAGCACCACGAGATCCACGACAATTCACGGATCGTCGTGGTGGAACCCCGTGGACTGTTGTTCGGCTTTCTGGTTGACGGAGTCCGTGAAGTCAGGAATATCGAGGAGCGGAATATCGAATCCTCCGACTCGGTGGAGGCCAGTGTCGATGATCGCTATCTCCAGGGTGTGGCCAAGGATCAGAATGGGGAATTGACGGTGCTGCTGGATATCGCGACGCTCTTCGAGGTAGAGGAGATTGTCGAGGAAGAGGCGTAACCTGCAGCGGATGAAGGGCAGGGAGAGATGATCGCGGCCGGTTGTCTGCGTTCCTTTTTTCAGCGGGGATGAGGCGTTGTGTTGATCTGCACCTGCACAGCAAAATCTCGGATGGTGTCGACGATGTCTGTTCCCTGGTGGGAAGGCTCGCGGCGGAAGGCGTCGAGACGGCGAGCCTGACGGATCACGACACGGTCGCCGGTGTCCCCGCCTTTCTTGTTCAGACGCGGAGATGGGGAATAGAAGGTATCCCAGGGGTGGAACTCACCGCTCGGTTTCCGGGAGTTCTTCATATACTCGGATTCTGTATGCGCATTGACCATCCGGATCTTGATGAAGCGTTGCACCTCCTTGGAGAGTGGCGCCACCGGCGGAGCCTCCGAATTGTTGAAGCGCTGCGGAGTCAGGGGTGCTCGATCCAGCTGGAAGAGCTGCGGTCCGAGTCCGGAGGGTGGCGGCTCACCAGAAGCCACTTTGCAAGAGCACTGGTGCGTCAGGGCTGTGCGCCCACCCGACCTGCTGCATTCCGCCGCTATTTGAGCGATGCCTCCCTCACATCCGCCTCCGATGCCCCACTGTCACCGAATGAATGCATTCAGCTGATACGACGTTGTGGCGGGTATCCTGTGCTCGCCCACCCTGAACTGACCCGGCGGGATTGCAGTGTCTTTGAGCAGGTGCAGTCGGGGCTTGTCGAGGCTGGTTTATGGGGAATCGAGGTCTATAATCCCCGGATGCGGCCCGACAGAATCCTGTATTTGTTGAAACGTGCCGGACGATATGGCCTTGCGGTGACGGCGGGGTCGGATTTCCATGGAGATGCCGATAACGGCAGGGGACCGGGTCTCTGTGTAGAGGCTGAATCGGTTACGCTGCCGCGGTATCGTCCCCGGGACACATAAGCCGGGGAACGCGAAAGGGGTTGGAATGAGGATGATCGACGTACGCAGCGACACGGTGACCAAACCCTCCAAGGAGATGCGGGCTGCGATGGCTATAGCGGAGGTGGGTGACGATGTATACGGTGAAGACCCCACTGTCCGGGCGCTCGAGTTGAAGGCTGCGGAGCTGACGGATCAGGAGGACGCGCTCTTTGTGACATCCGGTACACAGGGGAACCTCGTGGCCATGATGACGCACTGTTCCCGAGGTGATGGGGTCATCCTGGGCTCCGGAAGCCACATCTATATCTATGAAGGTGGCGGGCTGGCGGTTCTCGGCGGGATGATGCCCTTGCTGGTTGACGATAGCGGCGGGATACCCTCCGTTGAAGCGATAGGGGGAGCCTGTAAAGGCGAGAACGTTCACTTTGCTCCGGCCCGGCTGCTTTGTCTCGAGAATACCCATAATCATCACGGGGGGATCGCCGTTTCCCCGGAGTGTTTCTCGAGAGCAGTGGCGGTGGCCCGGGATAGAGAGCTCCTGGTACACCTTGACGGTGCGCGGATTTTCAATGCCGCCGTTGCGCATGATGTTCCGGCATCTGTATTTACCGGTCAGGTCGACTCCGTGCAGATTTGCCTTTCCAAGGGACTGGGAGCTCCCGTAGGTTCGCTTGTCTGCGGATCAAAGGGATTTATCCACCGGGCCAGGCATTGGCGAAAGCGCCTAGGTGGAGGGCTCCGACAGGCTGGAGTGATTGCGGCTGCAGGGCTCTACTCGCTGGAACACATGGTAGAGCGTCTGGGTGAGGATCATGACCATGCAGCATTGCTTGCCGAACTGCTCAATCGAGGCGGTCTGGCTGTGGAACAGCATGAGGGAACGACAAACATGGTGTTCATTACGCTCCCTGAGGATGCATGTACTGCCCCGGAGCTGGTGGCGCGTTGTGGAGAACGAGGGGTGCTCTTCAATGCAGTGGGTGAACGCCGCGTCCGTCTTGTGGCGCATGTCGATGTCAACGAAGAGATGATCCGTCAGACGGCGGAGGTGATCCTTGCGGCGTTGTAGTCGGGTGGACCACAGGTGAGACAGAACATGCGCGACTGGTATGCTGTGGGCGGCAGGAATGTGTTGGTCGCTTCTAGAAATGCCTTAGGGTCTTGTGGTGGTGGATAATCGTGCGGTGGAGTGCGTGGAGAGAGGTCGGTCTAGGAATAGTGGTGCTGCTGCTGTTGTTCGCTGTGCCGATGCAGGCCGGCGAGCAGTGGAAGCTATGGCGTGGAGAGGCTTTTCTCGGCGCGGTGCCTGTTCGGATGGAGGATGGGGTTGTGCTCGCGTCACTGATCCCCCTGGCTGGACTGGCGGATTGCTCTGTACGGGAGGAAAAGGAGACGCTGTGGCTGGGCGCAGAGCACCACAATCTGGAATTTGTAGCCCAGGGAGCTGTAGCACGGCTGGACGGTCAGATTGTTCCGTTGCAGCACCCCGTTGTGCGGGCCGACGGCGACTGGTGGGCCGATGTACACCACAGCCTTTCCCTGCTGAACAGACTGGTTGAAGCGAAATCCGCGGAACGGTTCTACTGGAAGGGGGCTCAGCCCCAGCCATCGGACGCCTCTGCGGAATCCACACAGAAGGAAGAAGACAACGGGGATCCCGAGGATAGCGCTGAGTACAGCAAGCAGTTCGAAGCCCTGGTGGCCGGCCTGTCCAAACAGGACGAGGGCACTCGCCGGGAGCCTGTTTCCGGAACTGCTGTCGGTGGAGTCGCGCTTGAGGGCCTGCGTTGGTCCTGGCGCGACAACCGCATACGGGCGGTGCTCGATATCTCGGACACCTTTACCAGCTCTGTCCAGGTTGACGATGACGCGGTCCGGGTAACGATCGACGGCCTGACCATCGATGCCTCCTGTCCCGGTGCCGAGTCGCCCTACCCCGGTGAGGTCGATGTTTCCCTGAACCAGCAGGGGGGAGCCGACGGTGGTGTGGTGGTCTTCAACTATCAACGGGGCCGGGTGAAGCACTACACCCTTTCCGATCCCCACCGTCTCGTTGTCGATTTCATCGGTCCGCGGCGAAGCGATGAGCAGCCTTCGGATTCCGATTCGCCGTCGCTGCCCCGGCCAAGTGCGGTCACCGAACCGGATGGGAGGGGAGAGGGGCCCCCTCTTGTGGTGATCGATCCGGGGCACGGCGGGAAGGACCCCGGTGCCGTAGCCAACGGGATACTGGAAAAGGATTTGAACCTGGCTGTCAGCCGGAAGCTTGCAACACTGCTGAAACAGCTCGGCCTGCGGGTGCATCTGACCAGAAACAGTGATACCTATCTCAAGCTGGGAGAGCGGACCGATATTGCAAACAGAATGAATGCCGACCTGTTCATCAGCATCCACGGCAATGCGCTCCCCCCGGGAAAACATGCCAAAGGGTGTGAGGTCTATATCATGGCGCTGCCGACGGACGAGGACGCCATGAAGCTTGCCAGGATCGAGAACAGAGAATTCAATGGTTCGGTGAAAAAAAACAAGACGGAAAGCACCATGCTTTTGCGCATACTGGGGGATATGCAACAGAACGCCAAGGTTTCCGATAGCATGACCTTCGCCGAGGTTCTCTTTTCCGAAGGGAAAAAGAAGGGGATGCCCATGCGTCGGATCGCCCAGGCGCCTTTTGCAGTACTGAAGGGTGCGGGCATGCCCTCGGTGCTTGTGGAGGTCGGTTTTCTTACGGAAAAGAGTGAAGCCCGTCGGCTCGCTACGGATTCCTACCGGAAGAAGATTGCGGAATTCCTGGCCAGAGGCGTACATTCCTATCTGCAGTGACGGTTTGTGTTGGTGGCAGGCAGTGCGGGCTTACCGGGGAACGGGAGGGGAGAACCCGCGGAATCGAAGCATCTTAAGCGGCGGTGATAGGCATGAAGAAAAAGCAGGATACCTACGTAGACCGACAGGAGGAGGCACGGCATTCTCCACCGCGCCGTCGCTCCTCGACAGGGGGGAAGCAGCGTGAAGAGGGCGGGCCGGCGCGGAAAGCCCCCTTGCCCTTTCGGCTTCTCGCCTGGGCCTCCATTCTGATCGTATTCTTTGGTGTCGGCTATGTGGTGGCGGGTTTTGTAATGGGGTGGTTGGATTCGGGGTCTAAGGACCTTGGCGGTACTGTGGAGAGCAGACAGGAGGCCGCTGCCATGCTGGAGGGGGATGGACAGGGAACAGACCGGAAGCGGAAGAAGGCCTACAGGATCTTCCCCCTCGGCGATTCCGGTCTCTCGCCTCGGGAGGTCAGTGTGGTTCCGGGGATCTACGAGAACGATCTGCGTCACGTTCTGAACGAGCTCTTTGAACAGCTTCGGGTGCAGAGCGAGAGCCTGGATCCGGTTCGCATCCTTCACGTTTTCAAGACCGGCGACACGCTGTACATCGACCTCAGCTCCGGGTTCCTCTCCGCGCTGAGCCAGCTGTCCAGGAAGCGGGGGCAGCTGTTCATGACCGGGCTCGTGCGAACTGTGGTCGACAACTTTCCACCGGTGCGGAAGGTGCGTATCCTTGTCAACGGCAAACGGGTCGGTGACAATGCACCCCTGCGACTGGACGTGGCCTGGACACTTGCGCCACGTTCGTGAAAAGATTTGAAAAAGGAGTTGGGGATGGAAGAACGAAGCGACGGACGAGCCTGCAATATGCTCCGCCCGGTTGCGATCGAACGGGGGCTGAATATCCACGCCGAAGGTTCTGTGCTCATCAGTGTCGGTAATACCAGAGTCCACTGTACCGCCTCGGTTGAAGAGAAGGTTCCTCCCTTCCTGCGCGGGTCCGGGCGGGGGTGGATCACGGCTGAGTACGCCATGCTCCCCCGGGCGACGGCCTCCAGAAGTCAGCGGGAGTCGGTGCGCGGGCGCATCAAAGGTCGAAGCCACGAGATCCAGCGTCTGATCGGGCGCTCCCTGCGTGCCGGGGTGGATCTCTCTCTTTTGGGAGAACGTACCCTGTGGATCGATTGTGATGTGCTCCAGGCAGATGGAGGGACGCGCTGCGCGTCTATCACCGGAGCCTATGTGGCCATGACTGATGCCCTGCGGTTGCTGTGGGAGCGCAAACAACTCCCTTCCATACCTCTTCGTTGTCAGATTGCAGCGGTGAGCGTCGGTTTGATCGAGGGAAGGGCTCTTCTGGATCTGGATTATCAGGAGGACAGCAGGGCTGACGTGGATTGCAATATCGTGAAGACCGATACCTCCCATTTCGTTGAGGTGCAGGCCAGCGGGGAGGAACATCGTTTTTCGCGGGATGAGCTGGATGCCATGCTGTCGTTGGCCGACTTGGGCACGGAGGAGTTTTTTTCCGTCCAGCGTGAGGCCTTAGGGCTACGTGGAGAGGAGAGGGAGGCAGTCATTGGAAGCGAAAGCGCTCTTTGCCAGCGGTAACCGGCACAAGTTTCACGAGATGCACGAGCTTTTGCGCAGTGTTCCTCTGTCATTGGTCTTTGGCCCCGATGTGACGGATCCTGTGGACGTTGACGAAGATGGAACGACCTATGCCCAGAATGCCCTCAAGAAGGCCCGGGCGTGGTCGGAGACCACAGGATATCCCTCTCTGGCCGATGACAGCGGCCTGGAGGTGCTGGCCCTCGACTGGGCCCCTGGGATTCGTTCCGCCCGACTGGCCCCTACCGTTGAAGAACGGATAAGCCGGCTGCTCCAGCAGCTGCAGAACCATGAAGACCGGACCGCCCGTTTTGTCGCCGCGCTGGCCTATGTGGAACCGAAGGCGGGGAGAGTGGCGCTCAGTCTGGGATATGTGTGGGGCGAGATCTCCTTTTCGCCTGAGGGAAGCGGGGGCTTCGGCTACGATCCGGTTTTCATACCGCGGGGTTTCGACAAGCCCTTTGCCGCACTGGATGGAACGGTCAAAGGCGAATATTCTCACCGAGTTCGGGCCTGTCGAAGCCTGGCAGATATGTTATTCTGACCATCTATGGTACAATACCAACTCGCGTAAACAGATGGAGGTGTGTACGATGCGGATTGCGCTCTATATCATACACGTCCTTTTGGGACTGACCCTTATAGGCGTCGTGTTGTTGCAGCAGCGGAAGCAGGGAGGGTTTACCGGCGTTTTCGGAGGCGGCACCCAGGCTGATGCCTCCGGAGGCCAGTGGCAGCGGTTTACGGCACTGTCCAAGATCAGCGTTATCCTGATAGCGCTTTTTATGCTTTCATCTGTCGTTATCGTGTTCCTTTTCCGGTAGAGCTGGAGGATGACCATGCAGCGATCCCTCAACTCTATCGGTGATGTTACTGCGTTCTCCGCAGGTGATGACCGGTACCATTCGGCTACCCACGAGGAGATCCAGGCAGGACTGACGACGGACGTGTACTTTGTCAAAACCCGGGATGTATTGCGGGCACTGGGTTCGCTTGACACCCCGGTGGTGGCCGAACTGTTCGCCAGAAAGCCGGGAGTCTTTGCAGGTATGGACGAGGTGCTCCGGCTCTTCGAAGGACGCGGTGATGTCCAGATCTATGCGATTCCCCAGGGCTCCTCATTCGAGGGCAAGGATGTGGTCTGTCGTATCCACGGGCCCTATGAGGCCTTTGGGATGTACGAGACAGTAATCCTCGGTATGCTGGCAAGCGCTACCGGCTGGGCAACGGCCGCTGCGGAGTGCGTTGCGGCTGCTGGCGGCAAGTCGGTGCTCTGCTTTGGTGCCAGACATGTGCACCCCGCGGTGGCTCCAGTCATGGAGAGCGCAGCTGTTCGGTACGGAGGGTGCAGCGGTGCGAGCTGCATCCTCGGTGCCAAGCTCGCCTCCGTGGTGCCGAAGGGTACCATACCCCATGCGGCCATCCTCATCGCCGGCGACACGCTCCGTATCGCCGAAGCCTACGACGAAAGCCTCGGCGCAGAAGAGGCCCGGATCATCCTTGTGGATACCTTCAAGGACGAGGTGGAAGAGAGCCTGCGGGTTGCCGATTTTCTGGGCGAACGGCTTGCCGGCGTGCGTCTCGATACCCCGACTGAACGGGGTGGCGTCAAACCGGACCTGGCCCGGGAGGTTCGGCAGGCGCTGGATATGGGCGGGTTTCCCCACGTACAGATCATCGCTTCAGGCGGGCTGAATCCGGAGCGGATAGAGCAACTTGCCGCAGCGGAGGTCGACGCCTTTGGGGTTGGGAGCTATATCGCTCACGGCACACCTCGGGATATGACGATGGATCTCAAGGATGTCAATGGGGTTCCCGTCGGTAAACGCGGGCGGTTCAAAGGTCTTGTGAAAAACGACCGACTGGAGCGCGTGCTATAGACTGAAGCATGTTGTTACTGTCCGTGTCGCCGGGAGAGAGGAGCGGTCTCCCCCTACACTGCTGCCTCGACCTTCGGTGGATACGGCGCATGATGATACATAGAGGAGGCAATGAGATGACGACGAACCGTACCTATATGGCAAAACCGGATCAGGTACAACGTAAATGGTATATTGTCGATGCCGCCGATAAGCCACTCGGGCGCATCGCGGCGCAGATTTCAAAACGGCTGACCGGGAAGGACAAACCCATCTATACCCCGCATATCGATACCGGTGATTTTGTTATTGTCATCAATGCGGAGAAGGTCGCCCTTACAGGAAAGAAGCGGCAGCAAAGCCTGGTGTACCGCTACTCCGGATACCAGGGCGGGCTCCGGAGCAGAACCTTTGGAGAGATGCTGGACAAACATCCGGAGCGGCTGATAGAGAAGGTCGTGTGGGGGATGATTCCCAAAACGCGACTGGGGCGCCAGATGTTTAAGAAGCTCAAGGTCTATGCGGGACCACATCATCCCCACACGGCCCAGCAGCCTGAGACGTGGGATATTTAGCAGAAAGGAGGGTTATGAATGGCAGGTACTGAAAGATTTTACTGGGGTACCGGACGGCGCAAGACGTCTATCGCAAGGGTACGCGTGTTGCCCGGAGAGGGGAAGGTCTACGTCAACGACCGTCCCGCCGAGGACTATTTCCATACCGGCAGATGGCAGGCCCATGCTTTGGAGCCCCTGAAGGTAGCCAGTGTGGAGGGTAACGTTGATGTCTTTGTGCGCGCCCATGGCGGTGGCGTTTCGGGACAGTCCGGTGCCGTGCGTCTCGGGATTGCGCGGGCGCTGACCAAGATGAATCCGGAGCTCCGGAAGCCCCTCAAGAAGGCCGGGTTGCTCGCCAGAGATGCACGCATGGTGGAGCGGCAGAAGTACGGACTCAAGGGCGCCCGGGCGCGGAAGCAGTTCTCCAAGCGTTAATCCTCTTCTGGAGAGGATGCCAGCTGTAACCATAAAGACCAGTTGACGGCGGGAGGGGTTGCCTTTCCCGCCGTTTTTTGCTAGGAATACCGAGGAAAAACGCCGAAGACCCAGTGAAACCTGTGGATTTGGAATAACAAGTGGGGAGATGGGTATGAGCGATAGTACCGGGCCGCAACCGGGCCGACAAAAAGCAAGAGCCCCCCTCTGACGGTACAGGCAGGGTTGCCTGGCATTCCGTATCGCGGGGGCGGAAATGGAGGCAAACACCGATGCCTGATATCATTCCCAATATCCTTCCGGAGGTACGCAAGCTTCTGGATCACCGTGAGTTGACACAACTCAAGAGATTGCTCTCGGCAATGGAACCCGCCGACATCGCCGAGATGCTTGAAGAATTCGAACCATCTACGCGTGTCCTGTTTTTTCGTCTCCTGCCCAAGGATCTTGCTATTGAGGTGTTTGAAATGCTGGAAGGACAGGAGCGCGAAACCCTCCTTTCGCATTTTACCGACCGCGAGGTGGCGGAGATTCTGGGGGATATGTCCGATGACGACAGGACGGAGCTCCTGGATGAGCTGCCTGCCAAAACAGTGAAAAAGCTTCTGGAAAGCCTCCCTACCGAAGAGCGGACGCTGGCCAACAGGCTGATGAACTACGCCGAGGAATCCGCGGGTCGTGTGATGACCCCCGAATACATCGACTTGAAGCAAGACATGACCGTCGATCAGGCCATAGATCGCATCCGAATGCATGCCCGCGGCAAGGAGACCATCTACACCGCATTTGTCGTTGATACGAAACGACAGTTGGTCGGTGTAGTGGAGCTGGAGGATCTTATCCTCGCCCGGGGATCCACGTCGGTCAGGGCGGTCATGGACAGTGACCCGGTATGGGTGACGACACGCACGGACCGGGAAGAGGTGGCCCGGGAGCTCTCGAAGTACGACTTTCAGGCCCTTCCTGTGGTGGACAGCGAACATCGGCTGGTGGGTATCGTTACCTTCGACGATGTCCTGGACATCATGGAAGAGGAGGCTACGGAAGACTTCGAGCGCATGGCCGGAATCGAGCCCACCGATGTGAGCTATATCAATACAGGCTTTTTCACGATGGCCCGAAAGCGGTTTATGTGGCTTTTTATCTGCATCCTCACCGAGACCATCACCTCGTCGGTACTCAAGGCGTACTCGATTACCCTGCAGAGCGCCGTAGCGCTCACCTATTTCATTCCGTTGCTGATCGGCACGGGGGGGAACGCCGGAACCCAGTCGGCGACCCTGATGATCCGTGGGATGACCCTTGGCGAGATCCAGAGGAAGAACATTGTGAAGGTCTTTTTCCGCGAGATCGGAACGGGGCTCTTCCTCGGCGTTGCCCTGGCGGCCTTTGCTTTGGGAAGGGCCTACATGCTCGATACAGGGGCGGCGGTGGGGTTGACTGTGGCGCTCGGTGTGGTAGGGGTGGTGTTGCTGGGCAATCTCGCTGGTGTCCTTCTGCCGGTGATCGCCCGGATGCTGAAGATAGATCCGGCGATCATGTCGGGGCCTTTTATCACCACTGTCGTTGACGTACTGGGGCTGCTTGTCTATTTTGAAATCGCTCGCCGGATCCTGATGCATTGGGGTTGAGGCTCCGGAAGGGAACACAGCCGCGGAGGAGCCGGTAACGGGTAGCGGCGGTGTTCGCGAATTCGGGAGGTTCCCTTGCCTGCCTGGAATTTGCCGAAAGTGGCGCGAACCCGGTTGACAATGGAGCAATGGCAGATATAATACTGAGGCGTCACGCCGGTGTAGCTCAGTTGGTAGAGCAGCTGACTTGTAATCAGCAGGTCGTCCGTTCGAGTCGGATCGCCGGCTCCATTGGCTGAAAATCGGTGTACATGTGGTAGGTTGGCCGAGTGGTCAAAGGCAGCAGACTGTAAATCTGCCGGGTTACTCCCTACGAAGGTTCGAATCCTTCACCTACCACCAAAAATACGGATGCCGACTTAGCTCAGCAGGTAGAGCACATCCATGGTAAGGATGGGGTCTCCGGTTCGAGTCCGGAAGTCGGCTCCAGTAAAGAGAGATCCGCGTTGCCTTCCAGAGGTGTTGGCAGGCGGATCTCTTTTAGCGTGAGTGCGCCTGTGGTACAATCTCGCTGGTTATTTTACCCTACGTGGGAGAGCATACAATACATTGGGGAGGTAACAGGTAATGGCCAAGGAGAAGTTTGAGCGTTCGAAGCCGCATTTGAACATCGGAACCATCGGCCACATCGACCACGGGAAGACGACGCTGACGGCGGCGATCACCAAGACGCTCCACCGTAACGGGTACTG
>JAIPGA010000072.1 GCA_021736445.1 Synergistales bacterium
GCGTGGTGCCTTCCGGGGACATCCGGCTCTCCTTCGACGAGAGCCAGACCTTTGAGATCGCCCCGGACAGCGGCTACGACATCCGGGTGGTCTCCGTGGACGGCCGCGGAGTGGGGACGCCCGGCAGCTACACCTTCGAGAGGGTGAGCGCCGACCACCGTCTGGAGGCCCGCTTCGAGGCCCACACATATACCATCACCGCCCGGGCGGGCACCGGCGGTGTCATCTCCCCAGACGGCGAGATCGGGGTGCCCTATTCCGAGGACCAGCGGTTTGCGATCCTGCCCTCCGGGGGGTACCGGACCAACGATGTCCTGGTGGACGGGGCCTATATCGGGGCTGTGGGGAGCCACACCTTCCGGAATGTCAGCGGCGACCACAGCATCTATGCCGTCTTCGCGGCGGTGCCGACATCCGTCCCGACGCCCACGGCGGCACCCGCCCCGACGGCCGCGCCCACCCCAACCCCGACACCTGTTCCCACGGTGACCCCCACGCCGACAACGGCGCCGATCACCAGTGGTGATGTGGAACCCGGCGACGACGACACCGGCGACGTCACGGAGGAACCCCTGGATGAGGATGACGAGGAGACCCTGGGCGACGCCATCGGCGACAGCGGGCACACCCCGGGGTCCATCACCGCCGGCGGACTCTCGGCCCAGCTGAGCAACGGCGCGACCTGGGCGACCTTCGTGATCGGCAGCAACGACCGACGGTCTCTGCTGCCCCAGGTGGAGGTGGATGCGTCCACGCTGGTCTTCGCCTACCACAGGCATGAACAGATCTGGATGCAGCTCCACAGCGGCCTGGCGAGCAACGACGTCGAGGTGGGCTCCCCCGACGAGGGGCGACTGGTCTACAGGGTGCGCGACCAGGGCGCCTTCGACCTGGAGCCGCAGGTCTACAGGGTGGATACCAAGGTGGCCGTGGTGGAGCCTGTGGCGACAGGAACGCCCACACCATCGCCCTCGCCGGCCGCAGGAGGCGGCGGAGGCGGCTGCGCGCTCCATCCGTCACTGCTGACGCTCCTGCTGGTTGCGGTTCCCGGACTCCTCCTGCTGCGGCGCTGACCGGCGCTTTGGATCCCTGACCGCAGCATTCCGCAGGGGTGACCTGCTCCGCCGATCCCCTCCCGCACCTCGGGAGGGGATCGGCGCGCGGTATGCGGCAGGTTGTCGGGGACGGTTGCGGAAGACGAGTGCTATGATAAGGTCGTCTTGAAAATACAGTCAAGGTGGTTGGAGAGAGATGGCCGTTGCCAGTCTGAGTAAGAGGGAGATACTGCATCAGCTTCGGGAGATGAAAATCACGCTGTACACTCGCTATGGCGTGACCCGCATTGGATTGTTCGGATCCTTTGCCCGGGATGAGGCAACCGGGGAAAGCGATGTGGACATTGTTGTCGAGATGCCGCCGGATTTGCTGGGTGCTGTAGCACTCAGAGAGGAGCTTGCGGGGCGACTCCAGGTCTCGGTGGATGTTGTCCGTTACCGCAGTCACATGAATCCGCGGTTGAAGAGACGGATCGACAGGGAGGCCTGCTATGTATGATCCCACCCTGGTACTCGATGTCATTGACAATGCTGCGGAAGCGCCTCGCCGGATCGAGTGGCGGTTCCAGGGCATTTCCTGTCCCGAGGATTTTGTGCGCGGCGACGAGGGGCTGGAAAAACTGGACAGCATCGCCATGATGCTTCTTGTTGTCGGGGAAAGCGTCAGGAGGATTGACAGGATGACGGAAGGGGAGCTGCTGCAGGCGGCTCCCTGCATTCCATGGAAAAAGATAAAGGGCATACGTGATGTCTTGGCCCATGGCTACTTTGATATCGACCACGAAATCCTTTTCGAGGTGTGCGCTCACGAGATCGACAGCCTTCGGGAGGCGATGAGCGTGATGAGAGAGAGGCTGCTTCGTGAGAGAGATGGAGACATCAACTTGGAAACATGAGACAGAATCATGAGGCCTCAATGATGTTATGTTGCGACGACCTATTTCCCTGGGGCAGGACGCGGGAGGCCCGCTCCGGTTTCTTGCCTTTTGGATGCATACGGTTTCCACGCTGTGGTAGTGTCCTTCGAACCTGAAGAAACGCGATCTCCCCCGGGAGATGCCGCAGCCATCCGGGCGATGCCATGCTTGCGCCGTCCGGTTTGGCGTGATACATTCTTTGCGAATAGCGGAATCCTCCGAGCTCTTCGGGCTACAGCGCGGATGCGCCATGCCGGAGAGCCGTCAGGGTGTCGTCTGGAAACGGGCGGTGCCTCCCGTGTTTGGAAAGGGGGAGACCGGGGTGGCCGGTGGGTGGTGCGCCCTGTGTTGATGGTCTCTTTCCAGGCGCGGAGGGAGGCCATCTTTTATGGAGGTGTACCACATGCGAAGGTTTTTCGGAATCATTGCGGTATTGGTGCTCTGCGGCCTGCTGGCCGGCGGAGCATCGGCGGCGGAGCGGACACTGACGCTCTACTGCGGTGCGGGGCTCATGCACCCCATGGACGAGCTGATAGCGGCCTTCGAGGAGCGTCACGACGATGTGCGGATCCGGCCCATCTACGCCGGTTCCGGCGAGCTCTTCGGGATGATCGCTACCCGGGAGCGGGGCGATGTCTATGTGCCGGGGTCGGAGAAATACACCCGGGACGCCATCCGCGAGGGCATGGTCTTCGAGGAGGGCACCAGGGACCTCTGCTACCATGTGCCGGTGATCCTCGTGCCGGCAGGGAATCCCGGTGACATCCATTCTCTGCAGGATCTGACCGGGGAGGGCGTCGAGGTGGCGCTCTGCGACGCCAAGGCGGCGGCCATCGGCAAGGTGGCCGACAAGCTGCTGGCCAAGAACAACCTCCTGGAGGCTGTGGAGGCCAACTGTTCGGTCCGCCCCAGCACCACCAACCAGCTGCTCATCTACACCGCAACCGACCAGGTGGACGCCGTCATCGCCTGGGAAGACCAGGCGCTCTGGGGCCAGTCGGAGGGCAAGGTGGAGATCGTGCAGATCGCTCCCGAACTGAACACCATCAAGACCATCCCCGCCTCGGTGGTGGCCTTCACCGAACAGCGCGGGCCGGCCCAGGCATATGTGGATTTCATCTCCTCGCCCGAGGGCAGGCAGGTCTGGAAGAAGCACGGATTCCCCATCGAGATGCCCCAGTAGATCATGGGTAGCAGGATATTCCAGTCCACCATCATCACGATTACGGTCCTCTTTGTGGGTCTGCTGGTCTGGTCCATCGTCTCTCTGGTGGTGATGCCCGAGGGGAGCGAGGTGGTCGAAAGCGCCCTGTCGGAGGAGATGCTCTACAGCATCCGGCTCTCGCTTATCACCAGCCTGCTCTCGGTGGCCATCGTCATGGCCCTCTCGGTGAGCATCGGCTATCTGCTGGCCCGCTTCCAGTTCCCCGGCCACGACGTGCTGCGCACCATCGTGGACCTGCCCATGGCCTTCCCGGAGCTGGTGCTCGGGCTCTGCCTGCTCCTGCTGTTCGGCCACAGCATACTCGGCGACGCCCTGGAGCGTCTCGGCCTGGAGCTGATCTTCAGCAAACCGGCCATCGTCATCGCCCAGGTCTTCACGGCGGCCCCCTACGCCATCCGGGTGGCCTATTCGTCCTTCCGGAGCGTGAGCAAGCGCTACGAGATGGTGGCCCGCAGCCTGGGCTACGGACACTTCGGCGCCTTCTGGAAGGTGGTGCTCCCCATGTCCCGGGGCGGCCTCTTCGCGGCGGCGGTGATCGCCTTCGCCCGGTGCATGGGCTGCTTCGGCACGGTACTGATCCTCGCCGGGGGTACCCGGATGTTTACGGAGACCCTGCCGATCACCCTCTACCTCAACATCTCCTACGGCAACCTGGCCATGGCCATGACCTCCGGCATGATCCTCATCGGGATCTCCCTGGGGGCCATCGTCATCTTCGAGATGCTCAACAGGGAGGTGGTGCTGTGAGCGGGGCGCTGCTGGAGATCGCCGATCTGCAGGTGGAGCTGGGCTCCTTCAGCCTGCGTGGGGTCAACGTGGCCATCCCCGAGGGGGAGTACTGCTGCCTTCTGGGGGCCTCCGGGGCCGGCAAGAGTGTTCTTCTGGAGACGGTGATCGGGGCCTACAAGCCCCGGCACGGCCGGGTCTTCCTGCGCGGCCGGGAGGTCACCGCCCTGCCGCCCGAACGGCGCCGGCTGGGGATCGTCTATCAGGACTACATGCTCTTCCCCCACCTCAATGTCTTCAACAACATCGCCTTCGGCCTGCGACGGACCGGTGTGGCGGGCCGCCGGCTGGAAGAACAGGTGCGGGGGATCGCCTCGCGGGTGGGCGTGGAGCCGCTGCTGGACCGGGAGGTGCAGACCCTCTCGGGCGGCGAGCAGCAGCGCACCGCCCTGGCCCGGGCGCTGATCATGAACCCCGAGATCCTCCTGCTGGACGAGCCGCTGAGCTCGCTGGACGTGGCCACACGCGAACGGATGCGCGCCTTGCTGGGGTCGCTGACCAGGGAGTTCGGGGTCACCATCTTCCATGTGACCCACGACATCGAGGATGTCTGGGCGCTGGCCACCCAGGTGGTGATCCTCCACGACGGCAGGGTGCTCCAGACGGGCACCCCCGAGGAGGTCTTCCGGAGCCCGCGCCCGGGCTACGTGGCGGAGTTCGTGGGCGCCCGCAACCTCATCTCCGGCAGGGTGGAGGAGGTCGCCACCTCCGGCCTGGCCGCGGTGGAGGCCGGCGGAACGCGGATCTACACCAGCGAGGCGCCGGAGCACGCCGAGGGCCTGCACGTGACACTTTCCATCCGGCCCGAGGAGATCCTCATCAGCCGGACGGAGCCCGACACCTCCGCCCGCAACGGACTGCCCATGCGTATCCGGCGGATCGTCCGTCGCGGACCCATCGTCTGGGTCTACGGCGACCACCGGGGGATGGAGCTGGTGGCCATGATCACCGTCAGCGGGGCGGAGCATCTGGAGCTGGCCGAGGACGAGGAGGTCTTTTTCCTCTTCAAGGCCACCAACGTGCGGCTCGCCAAGGTCTGCGAGCGTGCGGAGGAGTGCCGCTGCGAGGGCGCCGTGTAGCAGCTGCGGCGCAGGCGGAACGGAAGACAAGGGGGAGCGCGGGGCCGACCTGCGCTCCCCCTTAATGTGCCTTTGTCGCCGCAAATGGACCTGCCAATAGATAAAAGACTGGGGACAACGATTGAGCACAACAAGTCGTGGATAACCTCTTTCAGTGAGTCCCCCGCAGTGGTAGTATGCGGACCTACGGCGCAATTCCTCTATTCCTGGGTCAGGAAAGGCGAAGGTTCCATGGATCGGGTTATCCTCTTCACGCGCTATCCCCGGACGGGGACCACCAAGAAACGTCTGGTTCCGCGGCTGGGGCCCAAAGGGGCCGCAGAGTTCCAGCGCCGTATGGCCGAGCATGTCTATCGGCGGCTCTTCCCGCTGATGGATGAAGGCTACGCACTGGAGGTCCGCAGCAGCGGCGGCAGTGACGGTCTGCTTCAGAGCTGGCTCGGCGACGGCCCCTGCTACCGGCAGCAGGGGGAAGACACCCTGGCCCGGCGGATGGCCGAGGCGTTCCGGCAGGCCTTCGAGGAAGGCGCCCACCGGGTGGTGCTGGTGATGTCCGACGCTCCGGGGCTCTCCGCCGCCTATGTCCGCCGTGCCTTCCACGCCCTCGATGACGCAGACGTCGTCCTCGGCCCGGCCCGGGACGGCGGCCACGTGCTGATAGGCTGCACCCGCTACGAACCGCAACTCTTCGACGATTCGCCGGAAGACGAAACCGGCATCCTCCCGCACCGGCTCCACAGGGCCCGTTCCACAGGGCTCGCCGTTTCCATGCTCCCCCCGCTGGCCGATGTGGACCATCCGGAGGATCTCCCCGTGTGGGAGCAGAACGCCGACGAGAGCGATGCCCTGCCGCTCTCGCTGGTCAGCGTGATCATCCCCACCTATCAGAGCGCAACCTACCTCGGGGAGGTGCTGATGCGCGCCTCGGCCCCAGGTGTGGAGCGGATTGTTGTGGACGGCGGCAGCACCGACGCTACCGGGGAGATTGCCCGGGGGTGCGGCGCCGCCCTGCTGCAGAAGTGCGGCAACCGCGCCCAGCGGATGAACTATGCGGCCAAACAGGCCGCCGGAAAGATCCTGCTCTTTCTCTACCCCGACATCCTTCTCCCCAGGGGATTCGCCGAGACCGTACGCCGCGCCCTGCTGGGTTCCAGGCGCTGGGGTGCCTTCGAGCTGGATATCGTGGAGGAGAGCTTTGTCAACAGCCTGGTGGAGAAGGGTGCCAACTTCCGCAGCCGGCGCTTCAAACTGCCCTTCGGCGACCAGGCCCTCTTTTTTACCCGCTCGCTCTTTACCCAGATGGGAGGATTCCCCACCCATTCCCTGATGGAGGATGTGGAGCTGGTCCACCGTCTGGCCAAGGCCATGCCCCCGGTGGTCGTCCGGCCGCCGGTGCGCTCCCCTGCCCGGGAGGACGGAACCCGGAGTATCTTCAAGACCGTTCTGGCCAACCAGATGCTGCTGGGCGCCCACGCCATCGGTGTCTCGCCCGGGAGACTGGTCCGAAAGCACCACAACAGATAGCCCTCCCTTTGCCCCCGAGCTGTGTGAATTGTGTACACAACACTTGACAGGTCCCCTGAAATGTGCTTATATACAGAACAACTGCGAATAGGTCTGCACCATGTTCCCGCACTATGTCGCGTGTTGCTGTGATACACCTCCATAGGCCTGAGCGCTCGCGCTGCCTCCAGCGAAGGGAGTGACGGCATGGCAGCCGGGTGCCGCCGAAGCATGATCGGTCGGCTTTCGGAGGACGTTCGTTGTACCGGCAACAGCACGCTTTCCTCGGAACCATCATCGAAGCGGTCGAGATCCTGTCGATATCCGTAGCGCATCGGTTCCACCGGGTTGCCGAACCCTGTGGCTCATCTCGTTTTTCATACCCTCTTCACGAGCAGGTTTGTAGGAACGCGCATTGTTATGCACGTGCGTTTTCTCGCGTGGGGCGAGAGAGCGGAACGCGTGTATCTATCCATAGATCGACTGTATAGGAGGTATAGAACTATGAGAAATGCAGTAAGGCTTCTTTCTGTCGCAGTGGTGATTGGTGCGCTGCTTGCGGCCCCCGTTTCAGCGGCCACCGACAAGCCGGTTACCTTTGTGGATTTCAGCTGGGACAGCTGCCAGCTCCACAACCGGATCATGGGCTACATCCTCGAGAAGGGGATGGACCGCGAGGCGGAGTACGTCTTCGCCGAGAGCATGCCCGGCCTCACCGGCCTGGAACGGGGCGACATCGACGTCGTCATGGAGGTCTGGGTGGACAACGTCCTGGAGTGGTGGGAGCAGGCCAACGAGAAGGCCACCATTGTGGACCTGGGTGCCAACTTCCCCGACGCGCCCCAGGGCTGGTACGTGCCCACCTATCTCGTCGAGGGCGACCCCGAGCGGGGCATCGAGCCCTCCGCGCCGGATCTGAAATCGGTAAAGGACCTCCCCAAATACAAGGAGCTCTTCGTGACGCCCGAGAACCCCGACAAGGGGCGTCTCTACAACGGTCCCGCCGGCTGGGTCTGCACCTCCATCAACGTGCAGAAGCTGGAGACCTACGGTCTGGCCGACGACTTCGAGGCCTTTTCGCCCGGATCCCAGACGGCCCTCGCCACGGCCATCGCCGGCGCCTACAAGAAGGGCGAACCTGTCCTGGCCTACTACTGGGAGCCCTCCTGGCTCATCGGTCTCTACGACATGACCCTCCTCGAGGAGCCCCCCTACCGGGAGGAGCTCTGGAACGACGAGGGCGGCTTCGGCTGCAGCTATCCCGCCGTCCGTGTGCGCATCGCCGCCAATGCCGACTTCGCCGATCTGAACGAGAATATCATGGCCATCCTGCGAAACTACGACACCACCCTCGCCCAGAACAACCTGGTGCTCTCCTACATGGAAAAGGAGGACGCCGATCTGGAGGAGGCGGCGGTCTGGTTCCTCAAGACCTATCCCGACGTCTGGAAGGACTGGATCCCCGAGCGGATGAGCGATGTGGCGGGCAACCTCGAGGCGGCGCTCGTCGAGGAGGAAGTGAAGTAGCATGGCGGAAGTGAAGTCCATGGGTGAAGCGGTTCGGATCTCGAACCTCTGGAAGGTCTACACCCGGGAGAAGTCACTGAAGATCGCTCCGGAGGAGCTGGAAAACGAGACGAGGCGGAAGGAGCTGGAGGAGAAGGGGAGCGCGGTCTTTGCCGTGCAGGATGTGAGCTTCGGCGTTCGTCCCGGGGAGGTCTTCATCGTCATGGGGCTCTCGGGAAGCGGCAAGTCCACCCTGATCCGCTGTCTGCTCCGGCTGGTGGAGCCCACCTCGGGGGGCATCACCATCAACGGTACCGATG
Source organism: Synergistales bacterium (assembly GCA_021736445.1). Classification (NCBI taxonomy): domain Bacteria; kingdom Thermotogati; phylum Synergistota; class Synergistia; order Synergistales; species Synergistales bacterium. The sequence continues at coordinate 8,392 of JAIPGA010000072.1, forward strand.
TGACCGCCATGAACACCAGGGAGCTCAAGCACTTCCGGCAGACCCAGACGGCCATGGTCTTCCAGCACTACGGTCTGCTGCCGCACCGGTCGGTGCTGGACAACGTGGCCTTCGGCCTCAAGCTCCGCGGGATCGGGCGCGACCAGCGCAACGAGAAGGCCAAACAGGCCATCGCCCAGGTGGGCCTCAAGGGCTGGGAGAGCTACTATCCCGCCTCGCTGAGCGGCGGCATGCGCCAGCGGGTGGGCATCGCCCGGGCGCTGGTGGCCGAGTCGCCGGTGCTCTTGATGGACGAACCCTTCAGCGGTCTGGATCCGCTGATCCGCCGGGAGATGCAGGATGAGCTGCTCCGGCTTCAGGAAGAGGTGCACAAGACCATCTTCTTCGTCACCCACGATCTCAGCGAGGCCCTCAGACTGGGCGACCGGATGGCCGTGATGCGCAGAGGCCGGGTGGTGCAGGTCGGCGCTCCGGACGACATCATCGCCGATCCCGCCGACGAGTACGTGGCCAAGTTTGTGCAGGACGAGCGCGAGCAGTTCACCCGCGCCGAGCGGCACATTGTCAACAAACCCGACAAACAGGTCGCCGGGGGGGAGTGGTAGATCATGTTTCCCGAAGCCTGGGAATTCCATGTGGCCGATTCGGTCAACGACTTTGTGGAGTGGTTGCTGCAGTCCTTCGCGCCCTTCTTCGACAGCGTCTCGGCGGGGATCCTGAGCCTGCTGCTGAAGATCAACGGTTTCCTCGACGCCCTGCCCTGGTGGCTGGTGATCGCGGTGATCTTTCTGATCGCCTACGTCACCACCAGAAAGGCGGTCTTCGCTGTGGTGATGGGGCTGCTGCCGGTGGTGATCGGGGTCTTCGGTCTCTGGCCCATGGCCATGGACACCCTCTCGGTGGTCATCACCGCCGTGGTGCTGGCGCTGGCCTTCGGCCTCCCCATCGGGATCCTGATGGCGCAGTTCAACCTGGCGTCGCTGCTGATCAAGCCGATCCTCGACGGGATGCAGACCATGCCCAGCTTCGTCTACCTGATCCCGGCGATGATGCTCTTTGGTCTGGGGAAGGTGCCCGCCGTGCTGGCCACCTTCATCTACGCCGTGCCGCCGGTGATCCGTCTCACCGAGCTGGGGCTGCGGCATGTGCCCACCTCCGTGGAGGAGGCGGCCATGGCCTACGGGGCCGGCCGCTGGCAGATGCTCAAGGAGGTCCAGATTCCGCTGGCCATGCCCTCCATCCTGGCCGGCGTGAACCAGACCACCATGATGGCCCTGGCCATGGTGGTGGTGGCCTCCATGATCGGCGCCCGCGGACTGGGGCAGGAGGTGCTGCTCTCCATCAACCGTATCGACGTGGGCCGCGGCTTCGAGGCCGGCCTGAGCGTGGTGGTCATGGCCATCGTCATCGACCGCCTCACCCAGGGCGTGGCCAGGCGCTGGGAGCCGCCCACCGCCTAACCGGCAACAGCGACAGACAACGGCACATACGACAGCCCCGGACCGTATCGGCCCGGGGCTGTCGCTGACTGGGGTGCCGTTTAGAGGTGTTCTTCTGCTTTGAGCGTCAGCAGATCGTCCAGGACGCCGTAGGCGGTGTCGTAGAGGTCCGGGGTCTCCTGGATCACGTGTATGGGTGCCATCAGGTCGGTGTGGTAGCGCAGGATGTTGCCGCTGCCGGTGATGGCGGCGAAGTGGTGGTCCTGAGGGATGCGTTCCACGCCCACGCCGGCCCGCACGTGCTCCCCGTCGCGGCGGGCGCGGCAGATCAGCTTGAGATGGTGGCCGGCCCGGCGCGCTGCGGAGACATCCTCCAGGGTGATGCCGGCGATCCCCTCGCGTTCCACATCGAAGGGCGTGATCCCGGCGTCCATCAGCACATTGGCCAGCGCCGCCGTCTTGGCGGCCGCGTCCCAGCCGTCGATGTCGTTGGAGGGATCCGCCTCGGCTATCCCCACCTGCTGGGCCTGCCGGACCGCCTCGTCGAAGGAGATGCCCTTCTCCATACTGGTGAGGATCACGTTGGTGGTGGAGTTGAAGATCCCGTCCACCTCGGTGACGGTGCAGCCCTTCAGGCAGCCTCTGGCCAGGTTGAAAATCGGTGCGCCGTCCATCACCACCGTCTCGAAGAGGAAACGCCTGCGTTGCTCCCTGGCGATGCGGTCGAGCTCGCTCCAGGCGAAGGCCACCGGTCCCTTGTTGGCCGACACGGCGTGCTTGCCCCGCTGGAGGGCCGTGCGGATGTGGGAGAGCGCCGGTTCGCCCCGCCCGTCGATGGAGAGGGTGGAGAGCTCCACCAGCACGTCGTACTCCAGGGTCTGCGCCGCCTCCAGGGCGGTCATCCTGGCGGCGTCGGGGTGTTCCGTGAAGCCGTCTGCGTCCAGGTAGCTGTGGTAGGCCTCCGCCAGGGCGATCCCGTCGGGGTTGGCAACGGCGCCGTGGTTCTTGGTGACGATCGCCGCCGGGGTGAGGTCGAGCCCCGCCAGTCCGGGGAAACGCTCCCGCTCGTCGGTGAGGATCCGTGCCATGGTCTTCCCCACATTACCGAAACCGATGATCAGCGCGTGCATCGCACCACCTTCTTTTCCATAGGGTATTGTACATCGAGTATACCATCCGATGCTGCGCCGGAGGCTTGTAACGATGCAGACGGCCACGTATGATGAACGAAGACTGGACGCAGGCCGAAAACCGAGGACTGAGGAGTGAGACGATGGCAATCGAGGTGCGTGTTGCGGGGAAGGGAGCCATCACCAGCGAACGGCCGCTCAGCGGGCGTGATGTGCTGCGGCGGGTCGCCCCGGGGGATGCCGACCACGTGATGGCCTGGCGGGTGAACCGCTACCTCCGGCCGCTGGGCTGGGTGGTCGACGAGGACGCCGAGGTGGAGTTCGTGGACACCTCCAGCTTCGAGGGGATCGAGGTCTACCGCCGGACCCTCAGCTGGGTGCTGGCCCTGGCCTGCCGCCGGGCGCTGGGGGTGGATGTCTTCGTGCGCCACTCCATCAGCCACTCCTACTACTGCGAGCTTGCCGAGGGGGAGATCACCGAGGAGAAGGTGGCCAGGGTGCGCGACGCCGTGCAGGCCCTGATCGACCAGGACATCCCCATTGTCCCGGAGGTGCTGCCGCTGGACAAGGTGCGCCGGATCTTCAACCGCCAGGGCAACCACGACAAGGCCCGGCTCTTCCGCTGGGCCGCCCAGGACCCCGTGAACCTCTACCGCTGCGGGAAGCGCTACGGCTTCTTCTATGCCCCGCTGGCGCCCTCCACCGGCTTTGTGGGGACCTTCGACCTCCTGTACTACCCGCCGGGGATGGTGCTGCGCTTTCCCACCGTGGCCTATCCCACCGGCCTGCCGCCCTTCCACGCCTCCAGCCACCTGGTGGATGTCTTCCGCGAGTACGGCCAGTGGCTGGATGTCCTCAATGTGAGCACCATGGCCAGCCTCCACGAGCAGGTGGCCCAGGGCCGTGCCCAGGACCTGATCCTCATCTCCGAGGCCTTCCACTCCCAGCGCCTGGCGCGTCTGGCCGAGGAGATCGGCCGCCACCGGGACATCAAGGTGCTCTGTCTGGCCGGCCCATCGGCGTCGGGCAAGACCACCACCGCCCGGCGGCTGGAGGTGCAGCTGCAGGTCTGCGGGCTGCAGCCCGTCACCCTCTCGCTGGACAACTACTTCCTCAGCCGCGAGCAGACACCCCGGGACGAGGAGGGCAACTACGACTTCGAGGCTCTGGAGGCCCTGGATCTGGAGCGGATCAACAGCGACCTTTCCAGGCTCGTGGCGGGGGAGGAGGTGCAGCTGCCGAGGTTCGACTTCGTCACCGGCAGCCGGAAGCCCGGCAGGACGGTGCGGCTTGGCGAGCGGAACGTGCTCATCGTGGAGGGGATCCACGGCCTCAACGACCGGGTGACCGCCTCGGTGCCGCCGGACCGGAAGTACCGGCTCTTCGTGGCGCCCCTCACCGGGGTGAGCCTGGACCGGCACAACCGCACCAGCACCACCGACAACCGCCTGCTGCGCCGCCTGGTGCGGGACCACAACACCCGCGGCTACAGCCCCGAGCGGACGCTGCTCCAGTGGCCCTCGGTGGTCCGGGGGTCCCACCGGCACATCTTTCCCCACCAGGAGCATGCCGACGCCATGTTCAACACCGCCCTGATCTACGAGCTCTCGGTGCTCAAAGGCTACGCCGAGCCGCTGCTGCGCACCGTGTCCGAGGAGTCCCCGGTCTTCGGCGACGCCCAGCGGCTGCTGGCCATGTTCCGCTACGTGCCGGTGGTCCCCGCCGACAAGGTGCCCATCGTCTCCATCATCCGGGAGTTCATCGGCGGCGGCTGCTTCGAGGTCTAGTCCGCCTCGGAGGGGATGCTGCCTCTGTCCCGCAGCCGGCGGGCGATGTAGACAAGGGGCGTGTCCGCCGCGGCCACCACGAGTTTCAGCAGATAGGTGGTCAGCAGGATGTCCAGCAGCACCGGCGGGGGGAAGACCCCCAGGAAGGCCACCGACACGAAGACCAGGCTGTCCAGAAGCTGGGAGACGGCGGTGCTGAGGTTGTTGCGGATCCAGATGTGTTTGACCGCCGGGAAGCGCCGGCGCCAGAGGTCGTAGGCCCAGATGTCGTGCAGCTGGGAGGAGAGGTAGGCCAGCAGGCTCGCCGCGGTGACCCGGGGCATGATGGCAAAGATCGTCTCCAGTGCCTGCTGGGCGAAGTCGCTGCTGTGGGGGGTGAAGCGCAGCGCCAGCCACATCATCCCTGTGGCGAAGGCGAGGCTGAAGAAACCGATATAGACCGCCTTGCGGGCCGCGGCGGGGCCGTGGTTCTCGGAGAGGATGTCGGTGGCCAGAAAGGACGTGGCGTAGACGATGTTGCCCAGCGTGGCCACCAGGCCGAAGAGCGACACCGTCTTGAGCACCTGGATGTTGGCCACGATGGCCGCCATGGCCACCCAGCAGTAGAGGCCGTAGCGTCCCCAGAGGACATAGGCCAGCAGGATCCCACCGAAGTTCACACAGAGCAGTACAAGCCAGAGCAGTTCGTTGTGCATCGCCGTCACTCCCGTTGATGGTTGTCGTCGCCCGGCCATTGTACACGAGAGCCCCCGCCGCCGGGGCGGCAGACACCCACCCGGGCTGTCTCTGCTCCCGGCGGGGAGGCGGGGTGGTTCCCGAGGGGCCCCGGTGGTTTCGTCAACGGTCAGCCCAAAAAGGCCCCGCCCGCGGGCGGAGCCTGGAGAG
>JAIPGA010000073.1 GCA_021736445.1 Synergistales bacterium
CCTCTTCCGCCAGTTCGGCGTGCTGCCCCTGGAGGACGTGGAGGACATCGTGGGCACGGGGCTGCTCTTCGGTTCGGGCCGGAGGGCCCGGGGCAACCGCGTGGCCATCCTCACCACCTCCGGCGGGGGCGGCATCGTCACCGCCGACCGCTGCGCCGAGGTGGGCCTGGAGGTGCCCCCGCTGGGTGATGCGACCCGCCGGGAGGTAGAGCGGTACATCCCCTCCTTCGGCTCCTCCCGGAATCCCGTGGACATGACCGCCCAGGTGATCAACGCCCCGCAGGGCTATCCGGGCTGTTTCAAGGCTGTGGAGGCCGGCCCTGATGTGGACATGATCATCTCGGTACACTCCATGATCATCGGCGACGCCGGCTGGTCCATGACCAGAGGGCTGGAGGAGGCCTATGCCGAAACAGAGAAGCCCGTAGGCTGCTGCTGGCTGATCGACGAGGGCAACGGCGGGGATTTCATCCGTTCCCTCCGGGGCGCCGGCGTCCCGGTCTTCGGCAGTCTCAGGGCCTGCGCCCGCGCCATGGGGCTGCTGGCCGGCTGGGATCCCCGTATCCCCGACCTGGGGGAGATGTGCGCAACCGGCCAGCGGCAGCTGCTGGCCGATGCCGCCGGCGGGCTCACCGAGTACGACGCCAAGCGCGTGCTCCGGCGCTACGGGGTGCCCACCACCGGCGAATCGCTCTGTCTGTCGCTGCAGGAGGCGCTGGAGGCGGCGGCCGATGTGGGGTATCCGGTGGCGCTGAAGGTGATGTCCCCGGACATCGTGCACAAGACGGAAGCCGGGATCGTGGCGCTGAACCTGAAAAACGACGAGGAGCTCCGCAACGCCTACGGTCGTCTGCTCGAACGGGCTGCGGCCTACGGGGAGAACACCCGCATCCAGGGCGTGCTGGTGCAGCAGATGGTCCGGCCCGGGCTGGAGTGCATGGTGGGCGTCAAGCGGGACCCCCTCTTCGGACCCATGGTGGCTGTGGGGCTGGGGGGGATCTACGTGGAGATCTTCCGCGACGTGTCGCTGCGCAGGGTGCCCGTGGACGAGGAGGGCGTGCTGGAGATGCTGGGGGATCTCAAGGGCTATCCCCTCTTCTCCGGGGCCCGGGGGCAGAAGAAACGGGACATCCGGGCCTTCGCCGGCCTGGTGGCGGCGGTCTCCAGGATGGCCTGCAACGAGGAGCGTCTGGAGGAGCTGGACGTGAACCCCGTCTTTGTCCTGCCCGAAGGAGAGGGGGCGGTGGCCGTTGACGCCTATATCCGGCTTCGAGATGAGTAGCCTGCAGTGGTGCTGGGTCGCCGTGGGCTACCTCTTCGGCTCGGTGCCCATGGGGCTGGTGACGGCCTGCCTGGTGGCCCGGGAGGACATACGGAACCACGGCTCCGGCAACATCGGCGCCACCAATGTGGGCCGCCTGCTGGGTACCCCCTGGGCGGTGGCCGTGGCCCTGGCCGACATGGCCAAGGGCGGCGTGGCGGTGCTGCTGGCCTGGGCGATGGGGGTCCACGCCCCCTGGATCCTGGCCTGTACCGGCGTGGCGGGGGTCTGCGGGCACAACTTCCCTGTCTGGCTGGGCTTCCGGGGCGGCAAGGGGGTCTCCACCACCTACGGTGTGGTCGTAGCCCTCACCCTCCTGCCCGGCAAGGGCTCCATGCTGCTCTGGCTCACGGCGCCGCTGGCCGGGGCGCTCTGGTTCGTGCTGCTCAAGACGACCCGCTATGTCTCGCTGGCCTCAATCGTCTCCCTGGCGGCGATCCCGGTGATCCTCTTTCTCTTCGGGGCCTCCGGGGCGTACATCACCGCCGGTGTCCTGCTGGCGCTGCTCACGGCGGTGCGCCACCGGGGGAATCTGCAGCGTCTGGCCCGGGGTGAGGAGCCCCGGTCGGGCCGCTCTTCCTGACGGCATACCCGGAGACAGGCGACGCGACGCGAGGGGGCTCTGCCCCCTCTTTTTCTTGACGTATATTGACCAATTAGGTATACTCCCCCTGTTCAGGAACGAAAAAAGGGGGATCTTCATGGCGAGTCTGACCCAGACCATCGAAGAATACATACGGCAGATGCTGGACAGCAACGAGAGCTATTCGCTTTCGCTGCGGCGCAAGGAGCTGGCCGAGAAGTTCGGCTGCGTGCCCAGTCAGATCAACTACGTGCTGAGCAGCCGCTTCACGCCGGAACGGGGCTTCATCGTGGAGAGCCAGCGGGGCGGGCACGGGTACATCAAGATCGTGAAGGTGCGGTACAAGGAGCCCGAGGACCGGATCAAGGATCTGGAGAGTCTGATCGGCGACGCCATGGACGAGCAGGAGGCCAGGCGTCTCCTGGCGATCCTGGAGAAGCGGGGGCTTCTGACCTCCCGGGAGCGTCTGATGAGCGAGGTGTCCCTGCGGTATATCATCGATCTCAGCGACACCCTCTTCGACGTCTCCCCCTACAAGCGGGACAAGATGCTCGCCGAGCTGCTGAAACGTATCATCCGGAGTCTGGTATTGTCGTGAGGGGGACCGCCAGTGAAATGCGAACGCTGCGGACAGCATGAGGCGGAGGTCCACATCAAGCAGATCGTCAACGGCAAGGTGGAGGAACACCACCTCTGTCTCGCCTGCGCCAGGGAGGCGGGCCTTCCCGCCGGGCTGGGCGCCAAGGCCCTGGAGCTGGATCTCGGCGGACTCCTGAACACCCTCTGGAAGGACCTCCTTCAGGACCAGTCGGGGCCGAAGCTCCTTTCCGGCGGGGAGGAGGGCGAACCGCCGGTCTGCGCCGAATGCGGCCATACGCTGGAGGAGTTCAAAAAAACCGGCAAGCTGGGCTGTCCGGCCTGTTACGATGGCTTCCGGGAGATCCTGCAGCCTCTGCTGCGGAAGATCCACGGCGCGGACTTCCACCGGGGGCTCGCCCCCTGTGCGTCGGGGTGGATGGAGAGCCTCGAGCAGCGCCACGGGGTACTCAGGGAGGAGCTGCAGGAGGCTGTCGACCGGGAGGAATACGAGCAGGCCGCCCGGTTGCGGGACGAGATCCGCGCCCTGGAGCGGAAGATGGAGGAGCAGTCGTGATGGCACCGGAGGAACTGATCCGCGGCGAGCCGGAATGGATCGGCCCCTGGGGCCGGCGGAGCGACGTGGTGCTCTCCTGCCGCATCCGGCTGGCCCGGAATGTGGAGGGCGTCCCCTTCCCGGGGAGGGCCACCGCCGGGCAGCTGGAGCAGGTGGCCGCCGGGATCCTGGAGGGTGCGGAAGGTCTGCCCGCCATGGCCCGGGGTGTCTCCCTGCCGCTGGCGTCGGTGCCCATGACCACCCGACTGATGCTCTACGAACGCCGGCTGGTGAGCCGGGAGTTCCTGGGCGACGAGCCGGGACGCCACCTGGCGGTGGGGAGCCGCGGGGCCACGGCGCTGATGCTCAATGAGGAGGACCATCTCCGTATCCAGGTGGTGCTGGGGGGCGCCCAGCTGGACGCCGCCTGGTCGCTGGCGCGCTCCGTCGAACGGGGCCTGGGCGGGACGCCCTTCGCCTACGACCGCACCTTCGGGTACCTCTCGTCCTGTCCCACCAACGTCGGGACGGGGCTGCGGGCCTCGGTGATGCTCCACCTCCCCGCGCTGACCATGACCAGACAGATCCAGCACCTGATCCACGAATGCCAGAAGGTGGGGCTGGCCGTGCGGGGCAGCTTCGGCGAGGGGACCGCCGCCCAGGGCGACCTCTACCAGCTCTCCAACCAGGTGACCCTGGGCCCAGCCGAGGAGGAGCTGACCGGCAAGGTCTCGGCCCTGGCGGAGAAGATCGTGGAGGCCGAGCGGGAGGCCCGGCGGGTGATCGCGGAACGGAAGGAAGAGCAGCTTGCCGAACGGATCTGGCGCTCCTGGGGTGTACTGCAGTATGCCCACGCTCTGGGATTGAAGGAGGCCCTGCACCGGCTCTCCGCCCTGCGGCTGGGCGGCGCGACCGGCGGGTTCCCCAGGCTCGACACCATGCGCTGGAAGGAGCTGCTGCTCTGGGTGCAGCCCGGCCATGTCCAGCATCTGCAGCGGAGCGACGAAGAGGAGAAGCACGCCCGGGCACGGATCGTGCGCGAGCTGCTGGGACGTTGCTGAATCTATAGATGAATACACTGAAAGGATAGATAGAGATGTGGCAGTTTTTTACGGAACGAGGCAAGAAGGTTGTCCAGCTGGCCCACCGGGAGGCGCTCCGCATGGGTCACGACGTGATCGGCACGGAGCATCTGCTGCTGGGTCTGATGGTGGAGGGCGAAGGTCTGGCGGCGCAGGTCCTCCACGATCTCGGCGTGGAGACCGACAGCGTCCGGGATCACATCCGGGAGGCCGTGGGTGACGGCGAACCGAAGACCAAGCCCGTGGACCTTCCCCTGAGCCCCAGGGGCAAGCGCGTGCTCGACCTGGCCATGCGGGAGGCCCGCAACATGGGCATCAACTACGTGGGCACCGAGCACGTCCTGCTCGGTCTGATCGTGGAGGGCGAGGGGATCGCCGCCCAGGTGCTCACCGCCGAGGGGCTGGATCTGCAGAAGGTCTACCAGGAGATCGTGGACCGCCTCTCCCGCAACGAAGGCGGCGGCGAGATCGGCCGGGACGCCGGCGGCAACGCCAAGAAATCCGAGGCCTCCAAGCTCCCCACCCTGGAGCAGATGGGCATCGACCTGAGCGACCTGGCCGCCAAGGGCGAGCTGGATCCCGTGATCGGCCGCGCCACCGAGATCCAGCGGGTGATCCGGATCCTGTCCAGGCGGACCAAGAACAACCCTGTGCTCATCGGCGACCCCGGCGTGGGCAAGACGGCCATCGTGGAGGGGCTCGCCCAGAAGATCGCCGCCGGCGACGTGCCGGAGATCCTCAAGGACAAGCGGGTGGTGCTGCTGAACGTGGGGAACCTCATCGCCGGCACCAAGTACCGCGGCGAGTTCGAGGAGCGGATGCGCAAGCTCGTCAAGGAGCTCCGGGAGAGCCGCGAGGTGATCCTCTTCATCGACGAGGTCCACACCATCGTGGGCGCCGGCGGGGCTGAGGGCGCCGTGGACGCGGCGAACATCCTCAAGCCCAGCCTGGCCCGGGGCGAGTTCCAGGTGATCGGGGCCACCACCCTCGACGAGTACCGCAAGCACATCGAGAAGGATTCGGCGCTGGAGCGGCGCTTCCAGCCGGTGAATGTGGAGGAACCGGACATCGACGCGGTGATCTCCATCCTCCGGGGGCTGCGCGACCGCTACGAGGCCCACCACCGGGTGAAGATCACCGACGAGGCCATCGAGGCGGCGGCCAGGCTCTCGGCCCGGTACATCTCCGACCGCTACCTGCCGGACAAGGCCATCGACTGCATCGACGAGGCGGCGGCACGGTCGCGGCTCAAGACCATGGAGACCCCGGAGCACATCAAGGAGCTGGAGCACCGCCTGGAGGACGTCCGCAAGGAGAAGGAGGCCGCCGTGGCGGCCCAGGAGTTCGAGACGGCGGCACGTCTGCGGGACCGGGAGCGCACCCTCTCGGAGGAGCTGGAAGAACAGCGGAAGAACTGGCAGGTGCAGCGCAACCAGGCCGAACCGCTGGTGGAGGCCGAGGACATCGCCTACATCATCTCCGAGTGGACGGGCATCCCGGTGGTGCAGCTTACCGAGGAGGAGGCCCAGCGGCTGGTCCGCATGGAAGAGGAGATCCACAAGCGGATGATCAATCAGGTGGACGCCGTGAACGCCGTGGCCCGTTCCATCCGCCGCGCCCGGAGCGGCATGAAGGACCCCCGGCGCCCGGTGGGGAGCTTCCTCTTTCTGGGGCCCACCGGCGTGGGCAAGACCGAGCTGGGCCGCGACCTGGCGGAGTTCCTCTTCGGCAGCCAGGAGGCCATGGTGCGGCTGGACATGACGGAGTTCGTGGAACGCCACGAGGTGGCCAAGCTGATCGGCGCGCCGCCGGGCTACGTGGGCTACGAGGAGGGCGGCAAGCTCACCGAGGCGATCCGGCGCCGCCCCTACTCGGTGGTGCTCTTCGACGAGATCGAGAAGGCCCATCCCGATGTCTTCAACACGCTGCTGCAGATCCTGGAGGACGGCTGTCTCACCGACGGACAGGGGCACACGGTGGACTTCAAGAACACCGTGATCATCATGACCAGCAACGTGGGCGCCCAGGACATGGTCAAGCGGAGGGGGCTCGGCTTCTCCCCCGCCGCCGCAGCCGACGACAGCGGCCAGGGAGACTGGGACCGGGTGCAGCAGCGCCTCATGGAGGAGGTGCGGCGCACCTTCCGGCCGGAGTTCCTCAACCGGATCGACGAGATCGTGGTCTTCAAGCCCCTGGGCAAGAAGGAGCTGCTGCAGATCGTGGACATCATGCTCGGCGAGGTGCGCACCCGGCTCTACGACCAGATGATCACCATAAAGGTGGAGCAGGCGGCCAAGGAGAACATCCTGGAGCGCGGCTTCGATCCCCGCTACGGCGCCCGGCCGCTGCGGCGGACCATCCAGCGGATGATCGAGGACCGGCTGGCGGACATGCGTCTCGACGGATCGCTGCCGCCCGGCGCCGCCGTGGCTGTCTCCGGCGAGGGGGAGGAGCTGGACTTCCAGGTCTCCCCGCCGGACTACACCCCCCAGCTGGAGGAGGAAAGCGCCACCGGCGCGGATTCGGAGCAGAGCGAATCCTGAAGCGGCCGGTCGGGATGACAGAAGAGGGAGTCTTTGCTAGGATAGTGGGGATGACTATAAACAAAAGCGGCCGGCCGGTTCAGCTTTTGTGAAACAAAAGAGCATACATCGGGGGGAACAGCGTGAACAGAGGGTTGTGCATCGCGTTGGTGGTGTTGGTGGCCGTTCTCGGTCTGGCGGCCGTGCCGCAGGCGGAGGCCGTGGATCTCGCCACAGTCGATTCCGATACGCTCACGGCCAGGGAGTTCCTCTATGTGCTCTCCCGGAGGACCGAGGGGCAGGGAGTGATCAGCGGCGTGGTGCTGGCCGGCATGCCCAGGGCCGAGCGGGCGGCCTTTCTCGAGAAGGTGGTGGACGCCATGGTACTGGCCAGGGCCGCCGAGATGGAAGGCGTGGCCTTCCGCGAGGATGTGCAGCGCCGTCTCAAGTGGGACCGGATCGATACCCTGGCGCGGGCCTACATCGAGCGCCGCACCGAGATGATGGATCTCTCCATCCCCCGGCTGGAGCGCTACTACAGGGAGCATGAGGGGCGGTACCGCCGCGAGGCGGCCGTCCACATGCTCCATATCCTCTTTTTCGACAGGAACAAGGCGGCGGAGGTCAAAACGGAGATCAAGGAGGGGGTGTCCTTTCCCCGCGCCGCCGAGCGGTACAGCAGGGATCAGGCCATCGGCCAGAGAGGCGGCGACCTGGGGTGGATCCCCATGGCGCAGCTGCCCGCCCCCATCGCCGATCTGGTGGAGCGCACCGGGCCCGGCGAGATCGGCGGCCCGGTGGAGACCCTGGAGGGCTACAATCTGATCAAGGTGCTGGAGAAGCGGGAGGGAGGGCTGCCTCCCTTCGAGCAAATCATGGACCAGGTCCGGGAGGATCTCGCCGTGGAGCTGCTGGAACAGGAGATCGGCACACTGCGGAAGCGCTACAATGTGGAGATCCACAGGGATCGAGTGGGGCGTCTGGGAGGCATTCCCGTCAACTGACGGCGGATGCGGCCGGACAGCGACAGAGGGAAACCGGAGGTGGCACTGTGGAACGAAGCATGGATCCCGCGGCGGATCCCGAGCTCTGGGGTGGATTGAACACGCCGGATGCGGACATCGAAAAAGCGGATATCGTGGTTGCGGGGATCCCCTACGACGGAGCGGTGAGCTGGCGGAAGGGGGCCGCCGAGGCCCCTGGGGCGGTCAGGGCGATCACCCGGACGGCCGATCCCGCCACGGAGTATTTCGAACCCCTGAAGGGGATGACGCTGCGGGACCTGGGCGATGTCGCCACAGACAGCCGGGAGACCATGTATGCCGAGGTGGCCGAGATCGTCGACCGATCGATCCGCAGCAAAACGCTCTGCTCCTTTATCGGCGGGGACCACTCCGTCACCATCCCCATCCTGCGCGGCCTGGACCGGGCGCTGGACCATCCCTTCGGCGTCGTCCATATCGACGCGCACTTCGACCTCTACGACGAGATGGGCGGCGACCGATATTCCCACGGCAGCACCCACAGACGAACACTGGAACTGGAGCACATACAGGGCACGGAGGCCCTGTTTTTTGTTGGCATCCGCACGGCGGGCGAACAGGAGACGGCCTTCCTGCAGGAGCACCCCGTCCAGGTGGTGGGGGCCGCCGAGCTGCGTCGCTGCGGCGTGGAGGATACGCTGGCCCGGCTCCACCGGGCCATGGGGCGGTTCCGGTCCATCTACGTGACGGTGGATATCGACGCCCTGGATCCGGCCTTCGCCCCCGGCACGGGCACCCCCCAGTTCGGCGGGCTCGACCCCAGGGAGCTCCTCGATCTGCTCTACGGGGTCTTCAAACTGCCGGTGGTCGGCTTTGATGTGGTGGAGGCGGCCCCCTCGCTGGAGGGATCCCAGGTGGCCCTCTTCGCGCTCCGCAAGATCCTCATGGAATGCTGGGGACACCACAAACGCAAGGGCTGCAGGGCGGAGGGCCGCTATGCCTGAGCGGCATCCGGCTCGGCCGTCGGACACCGACGGCACGCAGCGGGAGGACGTCCTCCTGGAAGCGGAGTCGCTCTTTCCCTTTCCCCGGTGGCTCCGGATCCTCCTCGGGATCGCCGGGATTGTCCTGCTCGCCAACGCCCTGATGGGCTTTGTCTTCCACGAGATGGCCGTCGCAGCGGGGCTGACCTTCCTGGCGGGATGCGACCGCCGCAATCTCCTGGACAGCACCGGTGTGGTGAAGGAGACCGTCACCTGGCTCCGGACCAGGCGCTCCGTGATCCCCTGGGAGGAGCTGCAGACGGTGGCGGTCAGCACCTACGGGAAGCGGACCATGGTCGGCTTTGTGGCCCCCGAACGGCGGTGGCGCTTTCTCTTCCGCCGGGATGACGCCGACGCCGTGCGGTCTCTCGTGGACCGTTACGCGCCGCAGGCCGAGGTGACCGCCGCCAGTCTTGACGGATGAATGAGCTCTTCCGGCATTGTTGATCGTGGAAGAATATTTGCATAAACGGTCTACTTGTGTACACTAGAGGAGGGTCGGTATGGAGGTACTCCTTGAGTCCCGCAGCACCACGCCCTTTCCGGAATCGATGCGGTGGGCGGCCCGGCTGGGCGGGGTCTTTTTCATCGTCCGGGGCATTATGATCCAGCTTGTCTACGAGGCTGTCGTCGGTCTGATTATCCTCTACATCTCCTCGTACCGGAAGCGGATCTATCTCTCCACGGAAGGCGTGGTGCGGGAGACCAGCTCCTGGTTCGGTCCCAGGCGGACGGTCTTCCCCTGGGAGCAGTTGACACACCTCGCCTTCGCCGAGCGGCGCAACGAGATGATGGGCTATTTCGAGGGAGGCCCCACGGGATGGAAGGTGCTCTTCGACCCCTCCCAGAGGGAGCGCATTGTGGAGATCGTCCGCCACTACAGGCCCGATGTGGAGGTAACGGAGATACCGCAGTAACGGTTTGCCACATCGTTGCATATTGGCAGCACTGCGGTTTTCGTTTATCCTTGAGGTGACGGAGCCGCAAACTAACGGTAGATATCCCGGCAAAGGAGGTGATAGGGCGTCGTCGGAAGGCCTGTCGGCTTGTGCCGAGGTGAGACAGGGTAGGAATCACGCGTACTCCGGATGGTTCGGTTTGAAAGGCTGTACAAAGCGAGAAAGGGAGGTCATTTCATGGTTGCGCAGGAGAGCAAGGCTCCAAGTCTCGGCTTATCGCTCGGTGTCTTTGCGCTAGCGGCTGTCATCATCAGCTACGGTGTCCTCGGGCTCGGTGTGGACGCCCATATTCCCATTGTTCTCTCCGCCTTCGTCTGTGGCATTGCCGGCCGGTTTGTCCTCGGCAAACCCTGGAAAGAGATTGAAGAAGGCGCCCTGAACGCGATCTCGGTGGCGTTGCAGGCCATCACGATCCTCATGATCATCGGCATGGTGGTCGGCATCTGGCTGCAGTCCGGTGTCGTGCCCACGCTGATCTACTACGGTCTCGATATCCTCTCGCCGGGGATCTTCCTCCTGGCCACACTGCTCATCACCTCCATTGTCGCCATCTCCACCGGTTCGTCCTGGACGACCACGGCGACGGTGGGCGTGGCACTGATGGGTGTGGCCAACGGTCTGGGTATCCCCGCGCCGCTGACGGCGGGCATCGTCATCTCCGGGGCATACTTCGGCGACAAGATGTCCCCGCTGTCGGACACCACCAACCTGGCTCCCGCCGTGGCCGGAGCGGAACTCTTCGACCACATCCGGGCCATGGTCTGGTCCACCGGCCCGACCTACATCATCGTGGCGATCATCGCCATCGTCTTCGGGATGCAGTTCGCCGCCGGCGACCTCAACGCCGAGCGGATCAAGGCCATCCAGGACATGATGGTGGCCGAGACGCACATCAACTTCTGGAACTTCATTCCGCCCCTGCTCGTTATCGGTCTGGCCGTCAAGAAGTTCCCCGCCATCCCCGGGCTCTTCAGCGGCGTCCTCGCGGCGGCGGTGCTCTCCTTTATCTACGGCAGCGGCCTCGGCGACGTGATCGGCGCCATCCACTACGGCACCTCCACCACCGTGGCCAGCCAGTTCGCCGATGCCGGCGGAACGGAGGCGCTCAAGACGCTGCTCAGCGAGTACAGCCTCTCCATGACGCCCGAGATGGCCAAGGATGTGGGAGGTCTGATCAGCAGTCTGATCTCCGGCGGCGGGATGGACTCCATGATGTGGACCATCAGCCTGGTCTTCGCGGCGCTCTTCTTTGGCGGCTCCATGGAGGCCTGCGGCTTCCTGGAGGTCATCGTCGGCGCCATGACCAAGAGCGTCAAGACTGTAGGCGGGATGGTCACCTCGGTGGTCGTCTCCTGCTTCGTCTCCAACCTCTTCCTGGGCGACCAGTATCTGTCGCTGGTCATCCCGGGCCGGATGTTCAAGGAGACCTTCGAGGAGAAGGGCCTCGCACCGCGGATGCTCTCCCGCGCCCTGGAGGACGCCGGGACGCTCACCTCGGTGCTGGTGCCCTGGAACACCTGCGGCGCCTACCAGGCGGCGGTGCTGGGCGTGCCCACGCTGGCCTACGTCCCCTACGCCTTCCTGAACTACCTGAACCCCTTCGTCTCGATCATCATCTCCTACATGAAGTGGGGCGTCTACTGGAGGAAGTCCGACGGCACCGACGTGGTCGCACGCAAGAAGCCGGAGGACTCGGCGGTCTAGAACAGCTCATCATTGCAGCAGAAAAGGTGAAACGCGACGGGCGGGGGACACCCCCGCCCGTCGTTTACGCCTGCGCGTACCGCGCATCCTCTCTCCCGCCGGCACCCCGAAACCCCCGGGGCCGGTTCCCCTACCGCTCCATCTTCGTTTCCACCGCCTGCATCTTGCCCTCCATGGTCAGCTCTCTGTCGCGCCGCTCGTCGATGCGCAGCGTCGTGGCCACCCGCAGGGCTCCCCTGGAGAAGGGGAGCTCGTGGACCTGGCGCACCGCCTCCAGCACATCCTCCAGTCTGCCCTCCAGGATGGTTCCCATGGGCGTGAGCCGCACCTTCAGCGGCGATGCCTCCAGCACCGCTTCCACCTCGGCCACATAACGGCTGACGCTGGGGGTCGCCGTTCCCAGCGGAACCACCACCAGCTCCGCGATCACCTGTGCCATCTCCGTCCCTCCCTTCATGATGTCCATCGTGTCCGGACGGACATGACCGCCCGCGGCCTTCACTATAGTCCAGAGGCGGCGACCGGGCAAGGGACGCGGCGTGGTGGCCGGCTGCCCCGGGGAAGGCGGAAGCGGAGAAACCCGTGGCCGAAACTATGATGCGTACCGAATCAGAAATGTTAGATTTGTTTGACATGTTTGTCGATACCCTGTATTCTGCATACGATACCCGGGACCTCGTTATGGATGGAACGATCTCCCGGGGCGCTGTGGCGCGTTGCCGGGCGGTAACATCGCTCACTGGCGGGCGGTGGAGGCATCAGCGATAAGGAGGATGTGCACATGAAGGTACTCTGCGTAGGTGGTGCGGGGAAACAGGGAAGGAACGCGGCGTGGCATCTGGCGAAGAACCCGGCGGTGAGCACTGTGGGGATCGCCGACAGGGACGAGATGCGTCTCAAGGAGGTGGCGGAGTGGATCGGCGGCGACAAGATCCGCACCCACGCCCAGGACCTGCTGGACAGAAGCGCTACGGAGGGATTGCTCCGCGAGTACGATGTGGCGCTCAACACGCTGCCCAACAGGAGGGTGAGCTACCGGGTGATCCAGATGGCCATCGAGACGGGGACCAACCTGGTGGATATCCTGGAGGAGTACCATCGCCGGCCCGACCCCTACGAGATGGAGGGGCTGGAGATCCCTGCGGGCATGTCGGTGGCCGAGTTCGGGGAGTCCCTCCACGAACAGGCCATGGAGAAGGGTGTCACCATTCTTGACGGGATGGGCTTCGCCCCCGGCCTGACCAACGTGACCCTCGGCGAGGGGCTGCGGAAGCTTGACGGCGCCGAAGCGGCTGTGGCGCGCTGCGGCGGGATCCCCAACGCCGAATGCGCCTCCAGTCACCCCCTGAGCTACATGATCACCTGGGCCTTCGGCCATGTGCTGCGGGAGTACATGCTGATGACCGAGGTGCTGAAGGACGGCAAACGGATCGAGGTCCCCGCGTTGACGGAGTACGAACGCTTCCGGTTCGACCGGCTGGGCCTGGACCACGAGCTGGAGTGTGCCATCACCCCCGGTATGCCCAGCTTCATGTACACCCGTGCGGAGCTGAAGGAGTGCCACGAGAAGACCGTCCGGTGGCCCGGCCACTACGAGGGGATACGCTGCCTCAAGGAGTGCGGCCTGCTCGAGACGGAACCCCTGCGGGTGGGCGATGTGAAGGTCGCCCCCAGAGATGTGACGGAAGCGGCGGTGACCCCGCGCATGCAGCCCTGCGAAGACGAGCGGGACGCCTGCGTCATGTGGAACACCGCCAGGGGCACAAAGGACGGCAGACCGGCCCGGGTGGAGTACTACATGTGGGAGGAGGCCGACAACGAGGTCGGGATCTCCGCCATGTCCCGGGTGACGGCCTTCCCCGCCGCGATCTCCACGGTGATGCTCGGCCGGGGCGACATCAAGGAGAAGGGGATCGTGGCGCCCGAGGACGGCATCGCCGGTCCCCTCTACGCCGAGATGCTGGAGGAACTGAACAAGGACGGGATCGCCATCCGCGAAGAGGTGCATACAGACTAGGCGTTTTCCACACCACGGCGACCGTTGTTCCAGCGCCGCCCCGGAGGGTTCTCCAGGGCGGCGTTTTTGCTCTCCCCAGGCGATCGGTGTGCAAGGTATACAGCAGGCGGCCTCCATCCGCAGCTTCCGGATTGCAAAACCTTCCCGAGTGAGCCATAGCAAGGCTTCCCGGGAAACGTGGCGTTCACCTTCAGGGTGGAAAGTGTCTGGATCGAAACGGGAGGCAATGCGACGAGCGAACAGGGCAG
>JAIPGA010000074.1 GCA_021736445.1 Synergistales bacterium
CGACCATCTTCCTGCGGAGTTCGTCGTGGGTGTACCGGCCGCTGAAACAGAGCTTCACCAGCTCGCCGGCCGGGAGCGATCCGGCCCGTTCCGGCGAAAAGGGACCGTCGCCGTCCAGTGCGTTGTTCACATCCACGATGGCGCCCCTCCTGTGGGCGCCCACGGAGATCCCGCCACCGAGATGGGCCACCACCAGAAGCGCCTCTCCGTAGTCCTTGCCGATCTCCTTTGCGGCTCTCCGGGCCACGGCCTTCTGGTTCAGCGCATGGAGGATGGAGATACGCTCGATCTCCGGCATCCCCGAGGGCCGGGCCTGGGGCATCAGCTCGTCCACCACCACGGGATCAACGATAAAGGACGGCACGCCGCCGGCATCCTCGGCGATCCGCGCCGCCAGGGGCGCGCCGAGATTGCTGGCGTGGGAGCCCCGGCGCGCCTCCCGGAGCTCGGCGAGGATCGCGCCGTTCACCCGGTAGGTACCGCCCGGAATGGGCTTGAGCAGACCGCCCCGGGCGACCACCGCATCGAGATCCCGCGCTTCAAGCCCCTTTGCTTCCAGAAAGCGCCGCACCTCGCCGAGGCGAAAGTCCTCCTGGGCGGCCACCCCCCCGTAGGCGGCGATCTCCTGGGCCTCGTAGCGCTGCGTCTCGCAGAATCGCTCTTCGTCGCCTTCATAATAGGCAAGCTTGGTGCTTGTCGAACCGGGATTGATCACCAATATGCGCGCTCTACTCGGTACCACGAAACGGTCACCCCTCTCCTGCTCCGAACACGGCTATCGCTTCTCCTGACTAGAGGGCCATCACTCACGCTACCCCGTTCTCCGCCACCACCCAGTCTCCCTGTTTTCCCTATGTTCCGATTCTGCGCACAACTGGTATGGACAAAAAAGCCCGCCCCGAGGGAACGGAGCGGGCGGAACAGAGGGAGCCTACTTCTGGTGTTCGGCGAGGGCCACCGCGGAGGCGATGGAAAGCAGCTTGGTCTCCGCCGAATCGGAACGGCTGGTGAGCACCACCGGGGCCTTGGCACCGAGGACCAGTCCGGCGGTCTTGCTCCTGGTGAAGTAGATGATGGCCTTGGACATCATGTTCCCCGCCTCGATGTCGGGAACCAGGAGGACATCGGCCTTTCCGGCCACCTCGGACTCGATGCCCTTGTGGCGGGCCGACTCCTCGCTGATGGCGTTGTCCAGCGCAAAGGGGCCGTCGACTGTGCAGCCCTTGATCTGCTTCCGGCGGCCCATCTGGGAGAGGGCGGCGGCGTCCAGCGTGCAGGGCATGTCGGGGTTGACCACCTCCACGGCGGCCAGAGCGGCTACCTTGGGACACTCCACGCCGAAGGCATGGGCCAGGTCCACGGTATTGTTGGTGATCTTCACCTTCTCGCCGAGATCGGGATACATGGTGAAGGCGGGGTCGCAGACAAAGAAGATCCGGTCGTAGCCCTCCACATCGTGGATATAGACATGGGAGATCAGCGAACCGGTGCGCAGCCCCTTCTCCTTGTTGAGGATCCCCCGGAGGAAGTTGGCGGTCTTGATCATCCCCTTCATGAGGATATCCGCCTTGCCGGAAGAGACAAGCTCCACGGCCTTCAGAGCCACAGCGGCCTCGCCGCCGGTCTCCTCGACGACCTCGTAGTTGGCGAGATCGGCGCCGGCCTCCCTGGCCGCCTCGGCGATCTTGTCGGGATCGCCCACCAGCATGGCGTTGGCGATCCCCTCCTTGCGGGCATCCTCCACCGCCTCGAGTACCTCCGCGTCGGCCGCCTGGGCCACGCTGATCGTCCGCGGGCCGATCTCCCGGGCGTAGTCCTTGAGTTCCGATAGTGAACGCAGCTGCTTCATCCTGTACAGACCTCCTTTGTTCTTATGAGAACGTATCGACTCGCATCAGACTATACCGCACTTGCCGGTTCGCTGCAAAGCGTCCCGTCAGTTCATCATCTCCCGCGACAGATAGGCCCCCGTCGCGATGGAAGCCAGCTTGGTCTCCTCGCTGTCCACGCGGCTGGTGAGGATCACCGGCTTGCGCGCCCCCAGAAGCACCCCGGCACCCCGTCCGCTGGCCATGGAGAGGATCACCTTGCCCATCATGTTTCCCGCTTCGATGTCGGGAACCAGCAGGATATCGGCATCGCCGGCGACCTCCGAATCGATTCCCTTGTGGCGGGCCGAGGCCAGGCTGACGGCGTTGTCCAGCGCCAGGGGACCGTCGACAAGGCAATCCGGGAGCTGCCCCCGGCGGTTCATCTGCGCGAGGGCGGCAGCATCGAGCGTGCAGGGCATGTCGGGGTTGACTGTCTCCACGGCGGCCAGTGCCGCCACCCTGGGGCGTTCCACACCCAGCGCATGGAAACAACGGACGGCGTTTTCCGTAATGGCTGCCTTCGTCCCGAGATCGGGGTACATGTTCTGGCCGCCATCGGTGAGCCCGTAGACCGCCCCGGCGGCGGGCACCTCCATGAGGAACATGTGGCTCAGCAGCTTGCCGGTACGCAATCCCCACTCCTTGTTCAGCACCGCCTTCAGGAGTGTGGATGTCTTGACCATTCCCTTCATCAGTGCATCGGCTTCGCCCCCGGAAACAAGCTGCACTGCCTTTTCCGCCGCATCTTCGGGCGAATCCGCCTGCAGCAGCTCGAATTCGTCGGGGTCGATCCCCTCACCTGCGGCTATCCGTTTGATCGCCTCGATATCGCCGACTAAGGTTGCATCAGCTATGCCGCGCTCTCTCGCTTCATCCAGGGCGAGGAGGGCGTCGCCGTCGGCAGCGGCGGCGAGGGCGATCCGCATGGTCGCTCCGGAGCTGCAGGATTCGAGGATCGGTTCAAGACTGCTCAGTCCCACGGACATCATCCCTTCGTCACATAGGCTTCGTAGCGTTTGGGGGGCTCCTCCCCATCCAGCACCCGCAGCGCCCCTTCAGCAAGGGCAAGCATCTCGTCCTCGCCGGGGTACCGCAGCACAGGGGCAATCCACTGCACCTGGCGCTGCACCAGTTCGACAAAATCGTTATCGTGCGCGACACCGCCGGTCATCAGGATCGCTTCCGCCTCGCCGGCCAGCGAGGCGGCGCAGGCGCCGATTTCCTTGGCCACCTGGTAGGCCATGGCGTCGTAGATCCGCTCCGCCTCTTCGTCGCCAGCTTCCACGCGCTCCCTTACGGTGCGCATATCGCTGGTTCCCAGGTAGCCACGCAGACCGCCGTTGCCGACCAGCCTGCGCCGCAGGTCGCCGGCCTCGTGGTGGCCGCTGTAGCAGAGCCGGGCCAGGTCGCCGGCGGGGACGCCGCCGGCCCGCTCCGGAGCGAAGGGACCGAACTCGTTGGCGTTGTTGACGTCCACGATTCGGCCCCATCTGTGAGCACAGATACTGAACCCTCCACCAAGGTGGGCCACAATGACACTGAGCTCATCCCAGGATCTGCCCAGATCCCGGGCCGCCATTCTGACCGTAGCCTTGACATTCAGCGCATGGACCAGCGAGCGCTTGGGCAGCTCAGGAAGACCGGTGAAACGGGCGACATCGTCCATCTCGTCCACCGCCACAGGGTCCACGATATAGGCCAGGGCCTCCGCTTCGCCCGCCAGGGCATCGGCGATGATGCCCCCCAGGTTGGAGGCGTGCTCCCAGGGTTTGCCCCGGCGCAGGTGCTCCAGAAGGGTGGGTGTCACCCGGTAGGTCCCCCCGGGGATGGGGTCCACGATCCCCCCGCGGCCGACCACGGCATCGAGGTCGCCAAGGGCCGTTTCCTTCTCCCGCAGCACATCCTTGACAGTCTGCAGACGCATTCCGTACTGCCCGGCCACGCTCCCGAAGGCGGCCAGCTCGTCCGCCTCGTGGGAGAGGCTCTCCCGCCACAGCTCCCGCTCTCCATCGAACAGCGCAATCTTGGTGCTTGTGGAACCCGGATTGATCGCCAGTACCGTTCGGCTCATGGTGGGCCTCCTTGATTCCGTGGATTGGTCAAGCACGAACAGACGCGAAAGGGGGCGTGCGGTCCGCCCCCTTCGATGCTATCAGCCCTTCGAACCGGACTCCCCGGGATAGATGGGATAGCCCTCGCTGGAGACCATCTCCTGGAAGGCGCCGCGGAGCCGCCTGGCAATCGGCCCCGGTGTTCCGTCACCCACAGGCCGGGCGTCCACCTCGACGACGGGGATGACCTCCGCGGCGGTGCCGGTGAGGAAGATCTCGTCGGCGGTGTAGATATCGAAGCGGTTCATGAAGTCCTCTTCCACCTGGTAGCCGAGCTCTACGGCGCGGTCCATCACCGCCTTGCGGGTGATGCCGTTGAGGATGCCCGCAGCGGGGTGGGGTGTCCTGACCACGCCGTCTTTGACCAGGAAGATATTGTCGCCGGTGCACTCGGCGACATAGCCTTCACGGGTCATGCAGATGGCCTCCAGGGCGCCGGCGTTGACGGCCTCCATCTTGGCCATGATGTTGGGCAGGTAGTTGCAGCTTTTGACCTGCGGCGGCAGGACCTCGCCGTACTGGCGCCGGGTGGCCGCCGTGATGAGACGCAGCCCCTTCTCGTAGAACTCCTCCGGGTAGAGCGTGATGGAGGCGGCGATGCAGACGATGGAGGCGTTGCCGTCGCACTTCCGGGGGTCCAGCCCCAGGTCGCCGACGCCGCGGCTGACCACCAGACGGATGTAGGCATCGCGGAGGTCGTTCCTGCGGCAGGTCTCCGCCACGACCTCCATCATCTCCTCCTTGCCCGTGGTGATACGCAGGCTGATGGCCCGGGCCGAATCGTAGAGCCGGTCGATGTGCTCCTCCAGCCGGAAGACCCGGCCGCCGTAGGCGCGGATCCCCTCGAAGACCCCGTCGCCGTAGAGAAAGCCGTGGTCGAAGACCGAGATCTTCGCCTCTTCCTTTGGTACGTACTTGCCGTCCAGATAGACCACTGACATGCTGTTCTCATCCCCCTCTCGTGTGTGTGGAAACATTCCGATTTCTCTCGCTTCCATTATACGGAATTTGCCGCGAAATGGGCACCCATAGATATGGGAAAAGCGGCGGGTCGCCCCGCCGCTTTTATGGCTCACGTTACCTCTGTTGCGTGGTTCCTGCTGCGTTCGCGGTTACTTCCTCAGGACCAGAGCCAGCGGTGCCAGCAGGAGGAGCGCCAGCGGTGCGAAGCCGAGACTGCAACCGCCGCCGCCGCCACTGGGTTCGGGCGTCGGGGTCGCCGTGGGTGCGGCGACCATGATGGTCACGTCGTCGCTCATGGCCTGCTTGTCGCCGGAGATGAACGCAGTCAGGGTGACTGCAGCATCCTCGGAGCCAGCGGTGAAGGTCGTGGTGGCTTTTTTGGAAACGATCGTCGCGTGGTCCGGGGAGACGGATCCGTTGGCGCCGAGGGGCACCTCGAAGACCATCGTCATGCCCTCGTAGTCGTCGCTGTTCTGCACGGAAGCAGTGACATCAGTAGTGCCACCCGGCACGACCGTCGAGCTGGCGGCCAAGGCACTGAGCGCGGGAGCCGCAGGAGCTGCGCCCTGCTTGACAAAGTTGGCCTTGACCTTGTAATGACCATCGGCTGCACCGTCGTAGATCACCAGGAAACGGTTGCCGTTCTCGGCGGTCTTGAACTCGACACCTGCGTTGCCCCCGTCGTAGACGAAGACAAAGAGGTCGGCTTCAACGTTACAGTCAGCCAGCTCACGCTGCGGACCCTCGAGTATCGACAGGAAGTCCATGGCATCCTTGCTGAGGACCTCGTCCTGCAGAAGGTTAACAGTAGTGTCGCCGACGGTGACCTGGAGATCAACCTTGTTCCAGAAGTCCTTGTGCCACCATGTTTCGGCAGTGTCAGCAACACCGTCGAAGGCTGTGTTCTGTACACCGGCATCAGCCAGATTCGCCGAGGAGAACATCCCGTCAATGACCGTAACGATAACGTTGTTCTGCGAAGCATCTGCAGAGTCCACGATGTCGAAGGTCTCCATTGAGTAGCCGTTGCCTGCTTCAACCGGGTCAAAGCTCGTCACGGCATCCATGACCCGCATGACATCGCCGCTGACATAGAAATCCACATCGTCACTCAGCGAAGGCTTGTAGTCCTCAATCAGACAGTTGCAGGGATACCACAGCATTGCTTCGTAGGTCACATCCGGGCAACCGGGACAGAAGCCACTATCACCAACGTTTGTTGCTACCTCTTCCATACCCCAGCTGGTGTTCAGGCGACCCCGGAGTGTCGCTGTTTCCCACGTTGAATCGGCATTGTTTACGGTATCCTTCTTCAGCGTGTAGTTGACATCCATGTTGCCTGCAACCTTGAAGGTCTGGGAGAAGCCAGGATAGAGCGTGCAGGGACAGTTGTGAAGGCTGGACTGCTTGGTGATGTTGTTCCCCACCGTCAGCAGGCCTTCGTCACCACTCATCATGTCGTCGGAGGTGCAGAGTCCACACCAGGCGTTGCACATGAAGCTGTCGTTTTTCACAACCGTCTCGCCATTCACCATGGGAGCAAAATTGTCTTCGACCTTAACGGATTTGTTGTTAAGGTTGGTCACCATCACGTACGGCAATTCCTGATGAACGCAGTTCCGCTCACCGCAGTTGACGCAATCAGGGCTTACCGTGTACCTCACTCCAAAGTCGTAGGTCATGCCAGAGGGCACATCAATGAACGCGTTGGTACCCTTGTCTTCGCTTTCCAGGAAGTCTCGCACGCGGACAAAGGGCTCTTCACTGTCCTTCGCGAGTTTGGCGAAGACAACAGGCACATCCATGCTGGTAGCGCTGACGCTACCTGTGTCGTCGGAGGCAGCGAGGAATGTCAGATGGTCGCAGCATTCGACGCCATACTTCCAATCCACGGCACAGTTCTCACGGGTTCCAAACCACTTCAGCGTCTCCTTGAAATCGACGGAAGCTCCTTTTTCGACACGATTCTCCTGCATCCAGTGGTAGAAGTAGTCGCAGGCGATGGTACAGTCGTTGGCGAAATCACCGTTCTGCTGCGGGGCAGCCGTGTCGTACTCCATTCCGCCCTCAAGACCGAAGATGAAGTCCGTGCCGGCTGCATCATTGGAGACGGTGTAGGTAAAATGCTCCTCCAGCTTCTTCTGGGTCGTGCGAACGAGGACCCAACTCCAAGATTTACCGAAATGACCTTCGTCCTCATGCCACATCTCCATACTGGCGTCTGCATCTGTGGAGATGTTGAAATTCGTGAGGTCATCACCGCTTACCAAAAACTTGTTGTCCACATCATTGCTGAGCAGATAGTTGTCAACATCTACTACCTCAGCAAGATCTGTAGCTTCGTTATCCTCCGTATAGGCGGCAAACGCACCGGCAGCAAAGACCATTACGAAAGCCACTGCCAGCGCTAGCCAAGTAAAGCGCTTCATGATTGCTCATCGCCTCCTTCTGAACTCATACCCCTAGTGTCGGGGTGTTCCCTTCCCGCACTCTGCCGAGGAGCAGCAGCCGGGAGCCAACCTCTGGCTGAACAGCTCTCTTCGCTCGCTCCGCCTCACCCCCTTGAAGCATTCAAAATTTTTCGCACCCTCTATAGCGTCGCCGGGTTGCGATCTTTCCCCGGCGCTGGTGCCATCGTTGCTACGTACACCATCATACGTAATTTTACTGGATAGCCCGGAAGAACGCAATGGCAATGCGCCCCCCGAAATGCATTTCTCCCGAACCGCTGCGGTTTCGGGCGACGCCTTCCGCCTGATTCGTCCCCGGCGGGAAGGCTCTGGTATACTCCTCCCGTTATCCGGGAATACCATAACAATAAAACGGAGTGTGGCGCATGTCAATTTGTTATTGCAACGGAAGCTTTCTTCCCATCGAGGAGGCCTCGCTGCCCGTGACGGATCTCGCCGTCCAGCGTGGCGTGGGCGTCTTCGAGGCGATCCGGACCTACTCCGGCAGGCCCTTTGCGCTTCAGCTGCACCTCCAGCGTCTGGAGCGTTCCGCAGACAGAACCAACATAGCACGTCCCGCCGCCTTTGGCCACCTGGAGGAGATTATTGACGAGGGAATCCGGCGCTCCGGCGAGCAGGAGCTGCTCGTCAAGCCCTACATCACCGGCGGCGACGTCAACGAGAGCGGCACCTTCCCGGAACCCCGGCTCTTCGTGCTCTTCGAGCCGCTCCATGTCTACCCTCAGGAGTACTACCGGAAGGGCGTGGCGCTGCTCCCCATGGAGATGGAACGCCCCGTGCCGGGGGTCAAGAGCATCGACTACATGGCGCCCTGGGCCGCCCGCGGCGGCCGGGTGGACGTGCTGGAGGGGATCTACGTCCCGGCGGGCGAGTTCACCGAGTCCACCAGCAGCAGCGTCTTCTTCGCTCTGGAAGGAAAACTGGTGACGGCGCCGCCGGACCGGGTGCTCCCCGGGATCACCCGGGGGCTGGTGCTGGAGATCGCCCGGGAGGCGGGCTTTGTCGTGGAGGAGCGCTGTCTCCCGCGGACCGAGCTGCCCCAGGTGCGGGAGGCCTTCCTGACGGCCTCCATCAAGGAAGTGATGCCGGTGGTGCGGATCGGCGACCGCAGCGTGGGCAACGGCCTCCCCGGGCCGGTGACCGCCCATCTGCACCGGCTCTACCGCAGAGCGGTCAACCGCATGCTGGGCTAGAGACGCTCCAGCACGGCGTCGGCCAGGGCCGTCAGGCTGGAGACGGCGCGATCCCCGGACAGCCCGGCGGCGTCGGCTGCCAGGGGGAGCTCGGTACAGGCCAGCACCAGGGGGATATCGGCTTCGGCCCTGAGCGCACCGGCTACCTCGACGAACCGTTCCGCCGCCCGATCCGTCTGTCCGGCCTTCACCAGGGCGATGGTCCGCTGGATCTGCTCCTGCAGAGACGGCTCCGGCTCCCTGAGGATATAGCCCTTCCGGTTTGCGTAGCGCTGGTAGAGACCGGTGGCCACGGTGCCGTCGGAGGCGGTCAGCCAGGCCTCTTCGGGGTTTGCCTCCGCGGCGGTGGCCAGGGTCGCCTCGACGATATGCACCAGTGGAACACCGAGCTCGTCCCGAAAACGGTCGAGGAAGGCGTGGGCCGTGTTGCAGGGGACGGCCAGCAGGGTGGCCCCCCAGGCGATGAGCCGCTCCAGGTTTGCCCGCAGCTGGTAGGTGGGGTCGGGGCCCTTTCCCAGCAGGGCGTCGGTGCGGTTGGGTACCGTGGGGTCCGACAGCAGATAGACCACCGGGTGGTCCTGGTCCCGCTCCGCAGGGGTCCGCTCCGCCAGGATGCGCAGGAATGCTGCCGAGGCGGCGGGTCCCATGCCGCCGAGCACGCCGAGGGCGGGCCGTGTCGGTTCGTCCGGTCTCATTGGGTTCCCTCCTCCTCTCCATCCGCCCGATGCGCGGCGTCTTCCCCTTGCTGCCGGTCCCGGATGCCTTCCAGCATCCCTTTGGCCAGCCGGACGGCCCGGGGGGAGTAGGCACCCTCCTCGATGAGGGCGAAGGCCACATCCCGGGGCAGGCCCTGGGTGAATCCGGCGAAGACGCCGATGGGCACACCGCTTTCGGGGATGCTGATGGAGCCTGTCTTGCCGTAGACAGCCACGCCGTCGATGTCCGCCGACTTGCCTGTCCCCTCGGCGACCACCCGCCGGAGGCAGTCGTTGACGGTCTTGAAGGTGGCCTCGTCGGCGTGGATGGTGCTCACCACCTTGGGCTCCCTCCCGTCGGTGAAGGGGCGGAGCTGCCTGCCGCCATTGCCGAAGGCGGCCATGGCCACGGCGAGCTGGGCGGCGGTGATTCTGGTCCCCTTGCTCCCCCAGCCCAGGAAGTGCAGCGCCGCCACTCCCTTCGGATCGGCTGCCACCCTGCCGGGTGTCTCCGTCCCCGGGGCGAGGCCCGTCACGCTGCCGAAGCCGAAGCTTCTGTAGAGGGTGCGCACCCGCTGTGCGCCCAGGCGCGCCCCGACGGTGTAGAAGTAGACATTGTCGCTCCGCGCCAGGGCCTCGGCCAGGGTGAGCGCTCCCCTGTCGTAGCGCATGTAGTCCATCAGACAGTCTCCGTAGCGCTTGAGGTAGCCCTCGCGGTCGCCGCGGATCTCTTCGTCGGCGGAGAGCACCCCGTAGTGGAGAGCGCCCAGGGCCACCACGGGCTTGAGGACGCTGCTGGAGGGGTAGGCCCTGGCGGCGGCCTGTTCGAGGCGATAGCTGTCCACCACTTCGCCCGTCTCCAGATCCATCACCAGCGCGCAGCCCTCTACGCCGGCCATGGCGTCGGCGGCCGGCCCGGCCCACACGGGGGCTGCGGCGAGAAGCACCGCCACCGAGACCGCTGCGGCGATGCGGCCCAGCCGGGTCGCCGCCCTCCCCCTTCCTGTCTGTATTCGGTATCCCCGGACTGTATCCATCACTGTCCATCCTCCCCTGTCGTCGTGTTCCCCCGTCGGAAGGCACGGCGATCCGTCCTCCGCCGAGGGGGTCGTCTGCAGGCAACGACCGTGCAGGGTGTCGCTCTGGAGGTATTCTACCAGATAGGGGCACACAACGCGGCGCGGGGGCCTGTCGCTCCCCCGCGCGTTGTTCCGTTTTCGTTTTCGGTTTCCTTCGGCGCCCTCTACCGGGCTTCGCTGGTCCAGCGGTGGGTCATGGCGTCGTAGATGTGGATGCTGCCGGCGGTGTAGATGCTGAGTTTGTAGTCCTCCATGATGCAGGCCTGGGGCTCGATGCCCTCCTTGCGGATCCAGCGGTGGAGGGTGGTGTCGTAGACGTAGGCGTCGCTGGTGTTCCAGCAGACGGCCAGGTTGTCGCCCAGCAGGGCGTCCCTGGGGGCCACACCCCCCAGGATCTCCCACTCCACCAGGACGGGGTCGTAGACCACGAATTCGTCCAGGGTGGTCACCGCCGCCATGCCTCTGGAGAGCAGCGGCTGGGTGATCTCCTGCATATCGAAGTCACTGGCGATCCACTGCCGGGCCCTGGCGTCGAAGACCGCCACCCGGGAGGGCTCCCAGATCATGGCCACGTTGTCCGACAGCAGACCCGAGACGGGGGCGAAGCCGTCGATGAACATCCACTGGTGGGTGCGGATGTCGTAGGTGGCCGCCTCCATATCATTCCAGACCAGCACCAGGTAGTTGTGGGTCCGCCACCCGGTGGGGCTGAAGTCGTTCAGGACGGTTTTGCCCAGTTCGGGGTCGTTCACCCGGACCGTGTTCTTGTCGATGAACGTCTGGACCACCGCATCGGCCGCGGTCGCACAGAACGCGACAGACAGCAGGATCACCAGAGCGGTCAGTACCTTATGGCGCATACCAAACACCTCCCGTGTTCGCTTGGTGTAGCTCTTCCCGGCCCGGATCAGTACCCCCGGGCCATCACCCGATTCCCCGCAACGCCGGTGATATTGATCTGGAGCCCCCGTCGCGAGAGGGCGTCGGCCAGATCCCGGGCGGTGCTCCGGTAGAGCACCTGGATGACCACCTTGCCGCCGCTGAATCCCGTCATGGTGGCCTTCTGTGTCCGGACCAGCGACTGGCAGGCCCGCAGGATGCCGTTGGCGGCGGTGTAGCTGTAGATGTTCTGCACTTCAAGCGAGAGGTTCTGTGCGGCCGTGACGGGCTGTCCCGTTCCTCCGCCGCCGGTGTTCGTCCCCTCGCCCTGGACGAGATTGCGGCCCATGGCCCGGGCGGCGGCCATCAGGGCCTTCTGGCTCGCCTCGCCGGCGGTGTAGCCGGTGTCCTTCCCGGTAACGGTGTCGGAAAAGAGATATTTGCCGTTGGCCGCCGAGTGGGCCTGCACCGAGATCGCCGCCGTGCCCGTATAGAAGCCGAGCTGGTTCTTCCTCGGCTGGGAGACCGAGGCCCGGCCGCTCACGAAGATCCGAACGCCGTAGCGGCTGCCCAGCTGCATGATGGCGTTCACGTTGCCTTCCAGCGCCAGGGCCGCCGCCTTGCTCTTGCGGATGGCCGCCAGCCGCTGCTCGTTGACCACGGGATAGCCGTTCCGGATCAGCGTCTGCTTGACCAGGCTCTCCGCCGTCCCCAGGGCGCTCCCCCGATGGAGCAGATTGGAGGCCTGTTCGTAGATCACCACGGCGACGGATTTGCCTTTGGGCAGCGGCGCGGCCTCAACCCGGGGCACCGATGACAGACACAGTACGGCTGCAACCGCCACCGCGATGATGACGAGTGTGACCCCCCTGTTTCCTCGGAACACCGCATTCACCTCGCTTTCGCGCTGCCCGCTCCCGGGACAGCGCCGTCAATACTCGTTCCTTCGTCGCTGCTACTTGCCGTGGCGGGACTTGAAGTCCAGCGCCGGCTGGTAGTTGGGGTTGATGGAGAGCGCCGTGTCCAGCCACTCGTTCATCTTGGAGCGGTACCCCCTCTTGTAGGCCGCCCGGGCCGCCCAGTAGGCGTCCAGGTAGTTGCCCTCGTAGAGGTTGAAGGCCGTCACGAAGCCGTTGTAGGCCTTGGCGTAGTGGCGTTTGGAGTAGTTGTAGTAGCCGGCCTTGTGGGCGGTCCTGATCTGGTTTTTCACACCCTGGTCAATGGGGTAGAGGTCGACAATCTCCATGGATTCCGAGGTGTCGGCGATGCCGCCCGACGGTGCGGAGACCGTCTGGGTCTGCTGGGGCTGGGCCGGTTGCTGCTGCACCGCAGGCTGCTGTGTGGCCACGGCCCCGCCTGTGGATCCCGTGGTTGTGGTTGTGTCTGTCCCGCTGCCCGAGACGGTTCCGGTGCCACCTGTCAGGGAGGAGGAACCGGAATCGCCGGCACCGATCTGGGCCAGCGTCCGGCTGGAGATCTTGATGTCGTCGAGCTTGTCGTAGGTCGGCGCGAGGAGATCGCCCCGCTTGATCTCGGCGGCGCTTCCCTTGACGACCTCGCAGGTGGAGTAGCCGGACTGGACATCCACAACCTCCAGAACGGCCAGGTTGTACTTCTCCACGCCCAGGATCTCCCCGTTGAGCCCCGTGATGGGCGCTCCCTCGGCGTAGACCACGAATCGCTGTCCCTCGGAGACATTGGATCTGGCGGCCGCCGCGTCGATGAGCACCCGCTTGGAGCCCCGGACATCGATCACGTGGTAGGCCTCCACCTGGCCGATGGCCTGGAGCCGGCTCTGCAGCGCCACCACGATCTTCTTGATGCAGTCATACGTAGCCGCCGACAGGAGCCCGCCCTTCTCCTGCTGGGCGAAGGTGGCGCCGCCGAGCATGATCCCGCCCAGGGATTTGTCGGCCCTGCCCTTCTCCCGTACGGTCCAGCGGACCTGGGAGGACTCCAGGTCGATCACCCGGGCGTCCAGGGCTACCCTGGCCTTGCTCTCCCCGGCGGCGATCCCGCTCATGGAGCCGAAAACAGGGATCACGCCGCCGCTCTGAGTGAGAGTGAACTCCGTGATGGCGCCGGTGATGATCCACTGCGCACCGGCGAGCCGGCCCACCTGGACCGCCGTACCGGGGTCGACCATGCCGGAGGCCGCGAGCTGTTGCTCCTTGGCGATGG
>JAIPGA010000075.1 GCA_021736445.1 Synergistales bacterium
GTAGTACCGCTCTTTCTGTACATCCATGTCCACCAGGGGTACCGGAAGGAAACGGGCCAGCTCTTCGGTGACGCCGATGGCACCGCCGCCGGGACCGCCGCAGCCGTGGGGGGCCGAGAAGGTCTTGTGGAGATTGAAGAAGCAGAGATCGAAGTCCGCCTCCCTGGCCCTGGTCATCCCCAGGATTCCGTTGGCGTTGGCCTGGTCGTAGCTGCAGAGACCGCCGGCTTCGTGGACAATGCGCGTGAACTCCCTGATCCTGGAGTTGTAGATGCCGATATCCTCGGGGTTGGTGATCAGCAGTGCGGCGGTACGCTCCGAAACGGCCTCCTTGAGGGCCTCGATATCGGGGCGGCCATCCTTGTCGGGGTAGATGGTGATCACCTTGAAGCCCTTCAGCTTCGCCACGGCGGAATTCGACGGGTGGCTGAAGATGGTGGTGATGATCTCGTCGCGCTGGTCCGCCTCTCCCCTGGCCTCCACCCAGGCCCGGATAATGGAGACAATGGTGAAAAGGGCGTGGGATCCGCCGCCGGGATGCAGGGAGAACCGGTCCATTCCGGAAACCTGGCGGAGATACAGATCGAGATCGTACATCATCTGCAGAACGCCCTGGGTCGTTCCTTCATCCTGGTACGGGTGGAGCTCCGTCACCGATTCATGGGTAGCGAAACGTTCGTTGATCTTGGGACTGTACTTCATGGTACAGGTTCCCTGGCCGATATCGATATTCAGGTCCGCACCGAGATTCTCCTGGGAAAGGCGGAGGTAGTGCTTCAGCACCCGCATCTGCCCCATCTCCGGCAGATTGGGAGCCTCCGGGCGGACCATCCCTTCGGGAAGGCCTGACAGGCCGTCCCCTGCAACCGCCTGCACCTCTGGTTCCGTCTCCGGCACGAGTATCCCCCGTTCGCCGGGCGCACTCAGTTCGTAGATGATCGGCTCGTCCCAGCGAGCCTGGTGGAAATCACGGAGTTTCGTTGTCATGTTCATTCCCACTGTCAACACTCCTTTCTCGCAGGCCCGGTCAGGCCAGGTAGTCCTTCAGCACAGCCACCAGAGTGTCCATATCCTCCTGCGTCGTGGCCTCGGTCACACAGTAGAGCGCGCTCCGGCCAAGCGCCGGGTACTGTTCCGACAGATCGTAGCCTCCAAAGATCCCCTTGCCGCGGAGGAACGCGTTGATCTCGCCGACCTTCCGCCCGGTGTCGTCGAAATTCACTACGAATTCCCGGAAGAAGGAGCCTTCCAGCGAAGGGGCGCGCACACCGTCGAGCTCTCCGAGTTTAGCGGCAAGATAGCGGGAACGCTGGAGGATGCCCTTGCCGAGGTCCTGCATTCCCTGAGGGCCCATGAGCGCCAGATAGGCGCCGGCCGTGATGCCCCACAGCGCGGCGGCGGTCCCGACGAACTCCTTGCCCTTCTCCCGGACAGCCAGGGAGGTTCGTTCCCAGGCCACATCGCCGAAGCCCCACTCACCGTGGGTGGTGGGTGCGATCCCGAAGAGCCTGGAAGGATACTCCTGGACAAAGGCGGGGTCGTCAGGTGTCGCGATAAAGCCTCCGCGGGCGCCGCCGTAGAGCATGTGCATGCCCAGGGGCTGCACATCGCCGCAGGCCATGTCGGCGCCGTAGCGGGAGGGCGGCTGCAGCACGCCCAGCGAGGAGGGGTCAACGGCGACGATCAGCAATCCGCCGACAGCGTGGACCATCTCGGCAACCCGCTTCCCCTGGGGCTCCACCACCCCATGGAAGGTGGGGTTGTCGAACAGTACGGCTGCAACGTCATCGGCGAGCTGCTCTTCCAGTGCAGCCAGATCGAGATGCCCGGTGCGTTCGTTGTAGGGAATGGGCTCCACGGCGATCTGGGGCGAACAGTAGTTGCGGATCATCCTGACCTTGTCGGGATGCACCGTTTCCGCCACCAGGACACGGAACCGCCCGGTGATGCGGGAAGCCATACGGAGTGATGTAGCCGCCGCCTGGGAGCCGTCGTAGGTGGGGACATTGACCACATCCATATCGAGCATCTCGGCCATCATGCTGGTGTACTCGAAGAGCGCCTGGAACCGCCCGTGGTCCTCGTAGGGTTCGCCGGCATAGGCGGTGAGGAACTCCGAGCGCTGGGCGATCTCGTCGCAGACGGCGGGCACATGGCACTGATAGCAGCCGGCGCCGAGGAAGTTGATGTACTCGCTGCAGCTGCCGTTCTGACCCATCAGCCGCTGCATATGCCGCTGCAACGCGGCCTCGCCGGGAAGCGGCGCGGGAAGCTCCATCCCGTCCTCGGCAAGCCGCAGCTCCCGGGGGATACAGGCGTAGAACGCCTCGATGTCCTCCACACCGATGGCCTTCAGCATGGCCTCTTTGTTCTCCGGCGCGGAGTTGGGAATGTAGGGATGTGTACCAAACCTCTCTGCCATTCTCGTTACCTCCTTCGTATATGTGGAAATGCTCCTGCGGGAAGAACCTTTGATGTCAAGCCGTTCCTCCTCCGTCAACGACAAGATTGGCACCGCTCACCCACTGGGAGAGGTCGCTTGCCAGGAAGTAGACCGCCCTGGCGATGTCTTCGGGCCGGCCGAGCCGCGCGATGGGCCTGTCGGCGCTCTCTTTCAGCCACTCCTGTTCGTCCATGCCGAGCTGGCGCCCCTCCTCTCTGAGCAGCGGCGTATCCACATCGCCGGGGCTGACACAGTTGACCCGGATGTTCTGTGGACCGTGGTCGATGCACATCGCCCGCGTCAGGTTCACCACACCGCCCTTGGCCGCGCAGTAGGCGGCTGCCTTCGGGCCGCCGCTGATCCCCCAGCCCGATCCGATGTTGATGATGCTGCCGCCGCCGCGCCGTTCCAGCAGAGGAACAACGAACCGGGACACCATGTACACACCTTTGAGCGTCACATCGAGAGAGATATCCCAGTCCTTCTCCTCGAGATCCACCACACTCTGCCGCCGGATCACCCCGGCGCAGTTGACCAGGATATCCACCCCGCCGAAGGCGTTCCCTACGGTCTCGGCCATCCTGCGGCAGGAGTCGGCGGAGGTGACATCACACTCCACAAAGCGCGCCGCTTTCCCGAGCTCCGAGACCGCCGCCTCGCCGTCGCTACGGTTGATATCGGCGAGCACCACCGAAGCACCCGTTTCAGCGAGAAAGCGGGCGCAACCCCTGCCGATCCCCGAAGCGGCACCTGTGACCACCGCTACCTTTCCCTCAAGTCCAAAGGTCTTCTGGAAATCCATCACCGTCGCATCGTCCTTTCCTGATTGGGCTATTGGAGCCCTGCCGTCTCGCCGCCATCGATGGGGATCACCGAACCGGTGATATAGGAGGCCTGCTCCGAAGCGAGAAACGCAAAGAGCGCGGCGATCTCGTCCGGCTGGGCGTGGCGCTGCATCGGTATCTTCCGGTTTGTCGCCTCCAGCATCTCCGGCGTGTACTCCGCCTTCTGCATGGGCGTCAACACGTAGCCCGGGCAGATGGCGTTGACGCGCACCCGGGGGGCGAACTCCAGCGCCATGGTCTGGGTGAGCAGGATCACACCGGCTTTGGAGGCATTGTAGTCGGTGTAGTAGGGGTGCCCTTCCGTCCCGTTGGTGGACGCCGTCATCAGGATGACGCCGCTCCCCTGGGCGTCCATCCGCGACATGGCCTCCCGGGAGCAGTGGAACATCCCGCCGAGGTTGATATCCATCACCCGGGACCACTGCTCCGGCGGGATATCCAGAAAGGGACAGCGATAGCTCACGCCCGCATTGGAGATGAGCACATCGATCCCGCCCATCAGTCTGTCGACCTCGGCAAAGGCCCGCTGCACCTCCTCGGGACTCCCGACATCCGTCTGCACGACCCCTTCAAGGCCGGGGAGTGCGGTTTCCGCCGCGTCCAACCCTTCACTGTGAATGTCAAGGATCACCACACGGCTTCCCTCGTCGAGAAAGCGCGCCGCCGTGGCGTAGCCGATCCCGCTGGCGCCGCCGGTGACCACCACCCGTTTGTTCTGGAGATCACTGTACAAACCCATCGAAAACCTCCTTCCAAAGGCCACATATATCGTGTCCATCGGCATCATACCGCCTCTGGACGCGAATCGGTATTCAGCGTATACTTGGTATACAAAGCATAGGCCCTGGACTGGCCGCTGTCAAGCCGTATCGCCAGGTCATGGTAGAATGGCTGTCATTCCATCTGTAGGAGGGAACACATACAAATGAGGGGACCTGTGGTCTATCCAAGCTCCACAGATATCGTATACAACAGACTGAAGCAGCAGATTCTCAAAAAGGAGCTCACTCCCGGACAACGCCTCCCCGAAAAGGAACTGGCCGAAGGCCTGGAGGTAAGCCGTACACCGGTGCGTGAAGCACTGCGACGGCTCGCCTCGGACCATCTTGTCGATCTGATCCCCAATGGAGGGGCCAGGCTGGCCTCGCCGACCCAGCAGGAGGTCCGCGATACCTACCAGGTACGCCAGCATCTGGAGTCGCTTTCCATCCAGCTGGCGATGCCCCGGATTACCCCGCTTTTTCTCTGCCGGCTGGAGGAAAACATCGCCGAAGAGGAGGAGATCTTCCAGGAACGGGATCTGGAGCGCTATATCGATATCAACAGCTCCTTCCACCTCATCATCGCCGAAGCCGGCGGCAACTCCGTGCTCATCGACTACCTGGAGAACCTCCTGACCCGGACCTTCGCCTACATGGTCTTTTTCGAGTCCTTCTTCGATTTCGACACCAATCCCAGTCTGGGAGAACACCGGGCGCTCGTCAGGGCGATGCGTATGGGGCACGCCCAGCAGGCGAAGACGCTGATGGAACAACACATCGCCGTGTCCGAACAGCAACTGAAGTGCCAGCTGGGATAACCGTCAGGTTCAAAATAGCTGCAGGCGGATCTCTTCTGTTGCCGTGCAGGTACCACCGTGATACAATACCGCTCGTGCTACAAAGGGGGTGACAGATGTGCCGACACATAAATCAGCGGAGAAACGGATCCGTACATCCGAAAAGCAGAGGGTGTACAACAAGCACTGGCGTACCATGAGCCGTACGGCCCGCAAACGCGTGATCCAGGCGGTGGAAGCCGGCGACAGAGAGCTGGCCATGCAGCGTCTCAACCGCGCCTATTCGGTGCTCGACAGGGCTACCGTAAAGGGCGTCCTCCATAAAAACACCTCGTCACGCTACAAGAAACGCTTGAATTCGAAGGTCCATGGAATGCAGAACTAGCTCGCAGAGAGCACATCGGTAGCGGAGAGGCTTTGTTTCAGACAAGATCCGGGCGCGGGAAACGCGTTCGGCTCTTGTCTTTTTTTTGTTGCTACCTGCCCGGGGGCCTCCCATCCGACGGCCGACTCCGGTCAACGAGTTCCAGCACAAGCAGCTCCAGCCCCTTCCAGCCTGTCCCCTGCCCCCACTTCTCCCCGCAGCTCAACCCCGCCAGACCGACAACCACCTGCTGGAGCTCTGCACATCGGTAGTGCCTGCAGGCCTCACCGGCGAGGCGGTGCTGGTACTTCCGTGTCTTCAGCACCTTCTGCATGGCCTCCCCGGCTCCACCGGGGAAGAGCTGCATGAACAGCGCGATACGGAGACGGTTGTACAGCGCCCCGGTCACCCGCAGGATGTCCTCGTGACGCTCTACACGGGAGAGCGCATGCAGCACCTCTCCGCGTCGGGCGCGGCAGACCCCGTCGAGCAGCTGGAGGAGGGCGCCCTCGCCCTCGTCGACGCAGGCCAGACGGACATCCTCCTCGGTGACGGGCCGATCCGCCGCCAGCAGGGCAAGCTTGGCGAGCTCGCTCCGCATCTCCTCGGGATCGTCGAACCACTCCGAGAGCAGCGCCGTCGCCCCCGCCTGCAGACGGACCCCTGCCGAACGCCCCTGCTCCTCGATCCACCGCAACCGGGCCTTCCCCCATTTCGGAGGGGACTCCGGACGCAGGATCTCCGCAGCGTCCCGCACCTCCTTGGCGAGATACTTCGACGGGGCGTCCGCGTAGAGGGCGATGATAACCGTTGCGGCATCATGGCCCTCCAGACGCGGCCGGAGATCTTTTGGGATGTCCCTGAGCTCCCCGGGTTCCTCCAGGACCACAAAGCGGCGCCGGGCAAAGAGGCCGGGGGTATCCAGCGGCACAAAGACATCCCGCCAGTCCGACGCGTCCCCGATCTTGCCGCCGTATTCGTAGCCTTCGCGGGAAAGCCGCTTCCGGGTATCGAGAAGCAAGCGCCGCTGGGCGGTCCCAGCGGCGCTGATGATGATCAGATGCGGCACTATGTCTTCACCACGACGTTGACAAGCTTGTCCGGGACGGCGATCACCTTGACGATCTCCTTGCCCTCCAGCCGGCGCCGCACCTCCCCGTCGTCCAGCACCCGCTGCTGGAGTTCCTCCCTGCCGAGCCCAGCCGGCAGCTGCAGCCGGTGCCGGAGCTTGCCGTTTTCCTGGTAGACGATGGTCAGGGCCTCCTCTTCCAGAGCGTTCTCCTCCACCTGGGGCCACCAGGTGCGGGCGAGACAGGGGGTGTTGCCGAGCTGCGCCCAGAGTTCCTCGCAGATATGGGGCGTGAAGGCGGACAAACAGACCACCAGGACCTCCACCCCTTCGCGCATCACCGTCCACTGGGTAGCGTTCTGCGGTCTGTAGGCCCCAAGGGCATTGGAAAGCTCCATGAGCCGGGCGACGGCGGTGTTGAAGTGCATCTCCTCCCGGATATCGGTGGTGACATTGGCGATGGTCTGGTGGATGGTGCGTTTCATGTCGCGGTCCGCGGCGTTCTCGAGCCGGTCGATAGCGAGGGCCTCCCGGGGCGCCTCCTTCAGTTTGCCGAGGTTGTCCGTAACCAGCCGCCAGACCCGGTTGAGGAAGCGATGGGCCCCTTCCACACCCCGGTCGGACCAGTCGAGGTCCCGGGAGGGAGGCGAAGCGAAGAGGATGAAGAGCCGCGCCGTATCGGCGCCGAAGCGGTTGATGATCTCGTCGGGGTCCACCACGTTCCCCTTGGATTTGGACATCTTGGCTCCGTCCTTGATCACCATGCCCTGTGTCAGGAGTCGTTCGAAGGGCTCGCGGACGCGGAGCATCCCCATGTCCGCCAGGGCCTTGGTGAAAAAGCGGGCGTACATGAGATGCAGGATGGCGTGCTCGATACCGCCGATGTACTGGTCCACGTTCATCCAGTAGTCCACGTCTTCCTTCAGGAAGGGGGCCTTGTCGGTCCAGGGAGAGGTGTAGCGGAGGAAGTACCAGGAGGAGCAGATAAAGGTGTCCATGGTGTCGGTCTCCCGGCGCGCCGGACCGCCGCAGGCCGGGCAGGTCGTCTGGAGCCACTCCTCGGTGTTGGGAAGGGGACTCCTCCCGCCCTCCAGCAGCTGCACATCATAGGGAAGCTCCACAGGCAGCCGGTCTTCCGGAAGGGGAACGACGCCGCAGGATTCGCAGTAGACCATGGGAATCGGGGCGCCCCAGAAGCGCTGCCGGGAGATCAGCCAGTCCCTGAGACGGAAGTGGATCTCGCTCTGTCCGTAGCCCTGTTCCTCCCCCCAGGCGATCATCCGGGGGATCGCCTCGCCTGTGGGCAGGCCGTCGAATTCGCCGGAATTGATCTGCACGCCGTCCTCTTCGAAGGCTGTCACCATGGTGGCCTCGTCGAGGGTTCCCTCTTCGGGGGCGATCACGCAGCGCACGGGGATGCCGTACTTCCGGGCAAAGTCGAGGTCACGCTGATCGTGGGCGGGGACGCCCATGATCGCGCCGGTTCCGTACTCCATAAGGATGTAGTTGGCCACATAGATGGGCACCCGTTCGCCGTTGACGGGGTTGAGCGCGTAGAAGCCGGTAAAGACACCGCGTTTCTCCGTCTCGGCAGCGGTCCGCTCCATCTCGCTTTCCAGGGAAACGCTCCGGAGGAACTCCCGGATCTCTTCGCCCTCCGCAGAGTGCCCGGCGAGCTCCTCCACCAGGGGATGCTCCGGCGCCAGGGCCATGAAGGTGACACCGTAGATGGTGTCGAAACGGGTGGTGAAGGTCTCCATCGTCCGGTCGAGCCCCTCGATGGCAAAGGCCAGCCGCATGCCTTCCGAGCGGCCGATCCAGTTCCGCTGCATCGCCTTGACGCGCTCCGGCCATCCAGGCAGATCCTCAAGGGAGTCCAGCAGCTCCTGGGCGTAGGCGGTGATGCGGAGGAACCACTGTTCGAGATTCTTCTTCCGGATCACCGATCCGCAGCGCCAGCAGTGCCCGCCGTCGATGACCTGCTCGTTGGCCAGGACGGTCTGGCACTGGGGACACCAGTTCACCGGCGCCTTCTTCCGGTAGGCCAGCCCCTGATGGTAGAGCTGGAGGAAGATCCACTGGGTCCAGCGGTAGTAGTCGGGGTTGCAGGTCTCCACACGCCTCCGCCAGTCGTAGCTGCAGCCCATCCGCTTGAGCTGCTCGGTCATCTTCTCGATATTGCTCCAGGTCCACGTGTTGGGATGGACACCGTACTGGATCGCCGCGTTCTCCGCCGGCAGTCCGAAGGCATCGTACCCCATGGGGTGCATGACGTTGTAGCCATTCATCCAGAGAAACCGCGCCAGGAGGTCTCCGATCGAGTAGTTGCGGAGATGTCCCATGTGGAGCGCCCCGCTCGGATAGGGAAACATCTCGAGACAGTAGAACTTCTCCTTCTCCGGGTCTGTGGCTACCTGAAAGACCCCTTCTTCTTCCCAGTACCGCTGCCATTTCTCTTCAATGCCTGTAAAGTCGTATCCCACGTCCTGTTACCCCCCCGGCAAAGTGTGTCTCCTGCTCCCTGCTGGAACAGAGGCATCGGTTGCGTTCCACCCCAGCGTGGATTACATAACAGTGCCGACATTATAGCCCCGGCCGCCTGCACACGCAAAGGCGGGGCGTAGCGCCCCGCCTTTGCGATGCATGCTTCGGCCAGAACAGCAGGGGGCTACCCCTGTCTCTCTTCGCTCTCGGGATTCTCCGGTTCGCTGCGGTCCGCCTCGCCCTGGGTCCGCACGTCCATGCCTTTCTCGCGCTCGTCGATCCCTGTGGTGACATGCTCCTGAGCCACCTTCATGAATCCCTTCAGGAGATCGATGGGTACCGGGAAGAGGGTGGTGGAGTTGTTCTCCGCCGCCACCTCCCGCAGGGTCTGCAGATACCGCAGCTGCAGTGTCACCGGGGAACGCTCCATCAGCATTGCCGCCTGGGTCAGCCGCTCGGCGGCCTGGTACTCCCCTTCGGCGTTGATGATCTTGGCCCGGCGGTCCCGCTCGGCCTCGGCCTGACTGGCCATGGCCCGCTTCATGCCTTCCGGGAGCTCGAGCTCCTTGACCTCCACCGCGCTGACCTTGACACCCCAGGGATCGGTGCGCTCGTCGATGATCTGCTGGAGCTCGGCGTTGATCTTCTCCCGGTTGGAAAGCACCTCGTC
The DNA here is from genome assembly GCA_021736445.1 of Synergistales bacterium. Classification (NCBI taxonomy): domain Bacteria; kingdom Thermotogati; phylum Synergistota; class Synergistia; order Synergistales; species Synergistales bacterium. Next base: position 9,434 of record JAIPGA010000075.1, read on the forward strand.
CAGTTCAGATCGCCCCACCACAGCCCGGAGGGTCGTCTGGGCCAGCTGACTGGTAGAAGAGATGTAGTTTTCCACCTCTACCACCGACTGATTCGGATTCAGCACACGGAAGTAGATGACGGCGTTGACCTTGACCGGTACATTGTCCTTGGTGATGATCTCCTGCACCGGCACATCCTGGTTGACCACACGAAGGTCCACTCTCAGCATCCTGTCGATGATGGGGATGATGATCACCAGGCCGGGTCCCTTGGTTTTGATCAGACGCCCCAGCCGGAAGACCACACCACGCTGGTATTCGGGGACGATCTTGATCGCTGCGGCAAGGATGATCACCAGCAGCAGCAGCGCGCCGATATTCATCCCGAGATTGGAGATAAACTGCATGATTGCGTCGAGCATTTCCTGTTCCTCCTCTCACAGCATTCCTGAGTTACCCACTAGTCGAGGTTCCCCTCTTCTGCCCGGACGATGAGCTTCAGCCCCTCCATCCGCACAACACGTACAACCGTTCCATCTGATATCGTCTCGCCATCCTCCGAAACCGCCCGCCAGTATTCGCCGTGGCACATGATGAACCCTTCCGGTTCGAGGGCCTTCGTTACAGTGCCGCTGCTTCCCGCAAGGCCCTCGGCACCCGACTGGACCTTGCCCCGCATCGAACGGAGCACCGCCCAGATGACCACGAGGAAGAAGATGGTGAGCACCGCCACACCGCCGATGACCACTTCATAGGAAAAATGCAAGAGTTCACCCCCCGGGGCACGGAATAGGATCAGTCCGCCGACAGCAAGCGCGGCGGCGCCGAAAAGGCTCAGCACCCCCAGACTCCCGACAAGCAGGTCGGTGATCATCACGGCGATGCCCGCCACCAGCAGCACAATCCCCGCCCAGTTGAAGGGGAGCATACGCAGGCCAAAGGCACCGAGGAGGATCATGACACCGCCGGAGACGCCCATGACGAATCCGCCGGGGGAGAGCACCTCAAAGAGGATGGCGTAGGCCCCGGCGACAAGGAGCAGATAGGCGATATCCGGCCTGGAGATCACCCCGAGGATCTTCAGTTTGGGATCCACGGGGATCTCCGAGACCGCCTCGCCCTCTGTGCGGAGCGTCCGTTCTCCGCCCTGGAAGTCGATCACCCGCCCGTCCAGGGAAGCGAGCAGACTCTCCCGGTCCGAGGCCACCAGATCCACAACTCCCGCTTCGAGAGCCTCCGTGGCCGTCAGGGAGATGCTCTCCGTCACCATCCTCGCCGCCACATCCTCGTTCCTTCCCCGCTGCTCCGCCAGCGACCGCATCTGCGCCGCCAGATCGTTGGTGATCTTCTTGTTCATCTCCTCGGAGATATCACCTCCAGACGTCGTCACGGGATGAGCGGCACCGATATTGGTCCCCTCCGACATGGCCGCCACATGGGAGGCCTGCACGATGAAGGCTCCCGCCGAGGCGGCCCGCGCGCCTGTGGGCGCCACCCAGACCACCACCGGCAGCGGAGCGTTCAGGATCCTCTGGACGATCTCACGCATGGAGCTCACCAAACCGCCGGGCGTGTCGATCTCCAGCACCAGCAGCTCCGCTTCCATCTCCTCCGCCGCCGCGACGGCGTTGCCGAGATGTTCCTCCATGGTCTGGCCCACGACGCCCTCCATGGGTGTCACGGCGACCTGGGCGCTGCAGAGCGCCGGAAAGGACACCGCCAGGGCAAGCACCAACCACAACCGCACCAGCACTCGTTTATTCATTCACTATACCTCCCAACGCCTCGGAGAGGGAGTCGGCCCTGGAGACCTTCATGCCGCGGGGCGGTTCGCCCTCGGCATGGGCACTCACCAGTGCCCTGGTAAAGCCCAGCCGGGCCGCCTCCTTCAGCCGCCGCTCCATCATCACGGCCGGACGGATCTCCCCGGCCAGTCCCACCTCGCCGAGAAGGCAGAGATCCACCGGCAACGTTCTGTCGAGCAGCGACGAGGCCACCGCAAAGCTGATCGCCAGATCGGCCGCCGGATCGCGCACCTGCATCCCCCCCGCTATGTTGACATAGACATCCTGGTTCTGCGACGACAGACCGCAGCGCCGCTCCAGCACCGCCAGCAGCAGCTGCAGCTTGTTCGCCTCCACCCCGCGGGCTGTCCGTTTGGGGTAGGGATAGGGTGTGGGGCAGGCCAGCGCCTGCACCTCCGCCACAAAGGGGCGCGTGCCTTCGATCACGATCCCGCTGGACACGCCGGGCACACCGCCGCCCGCATTGCTCCAGTAGAGATTCCCCGGCGCCGCCACCGGCCGGAGCCCCTGTTCGGCCATCTCGAAGACCCCGATCTCGTCCACGCTTCCGTACCGGTTCTTGACGGAACGGAGGATCCGGTGCGGCGACGTTCGTTCGCCGGAGAAGAGCAGCACCACGTCCACCATATGCTCCAGCATCTTCGGGCCGGCCACCTGTCCCTCCTTGGTGACATGGCCGATCAGCACCACCGCCGTTCCGGAGACCTTGGCCGCCTCGATGAGCCTCCTGGCCACCGAGCGAACCTGATTCACCGAGCCCGGCCAGCCGTCGAGCTCCGGATCCTGCAGGGCCTGCACGCTGTCGGCGACGATGATGTCGTAGCGGCCGCTGTACTGTTCGAGGAAGGCGGTATCGCTTCTGGAAAGGGCTTCCAGGGCCCCGGTGTCGATTCCGAGCCGTTCGCCCCGGTCGGCGACCTGGGAGAGCGACTCCTCGGCGGAGACATAGAGCACCCGCCTGCCCTGCCGGGTGATCCCGTCACAGACCTGAAGCAGCAGTGTGGACTTGCCGATCCCCGGCTCGCCGGCGACCAGAGCGACGGAACCGGGGACAAAACCGCCTCCCAGAACACGGTCGAATTCGCCGATGCCCGCCGGGAACCGGGACGGCCGTTCGACGCGGTCCAGCGTCTCCGCCGACACCGCAGCGACTCCTGTCGGCGCCGCCTTCGTCTCCATCTCCTGCTCCATGGTGCCCCAGGCGCCACACTGCGGGCAGCGCCCCGTCCAGGTCACACTCACGTGGCCGCATTCGGTGCATTGGTAGCGTGTCTGCTGCTTTCTGCCCATAAGACCGTCTTCCTTCGCCCCGCCCTTTTCCTGTTTACCATTCTATCGGCAAGCGCAGGCTTCGACAACAGATATCCGTCGCCCATCTGCCATTTTCTGCATCATTGTGATAAAATATAGCCTGTTCGGTGCCCTTGCGGCACATCGATCCCTGTGGTCCTATCTTTTTTGAAGAGGTGATCTCTATGAAACGTCTGGCAGTCGCACTCGTTGTTCTCGTGCTCTTCTGTACCACCGCTGCGGCGGGCACAATGCTGGAGGCAGGCGGCGGCTTCACCTACTGCGTCAACGAGCTGACCCCGTTGACGGGAAACTACTGGGAGTGCAGAGGCACGGTTGTCAACGAAACCCCGGAGGACTACGGAACCGCCTATTTCAACGTCCACGTCTACAATGCCAACGGGCAGGAGCGCAAGGTCTTCATGATCACCCTGGAGGAGATCGACGCCGGTACGGCGGTTCCCTTCCGCACCACCTTCCAGGAGCCCGTCAACGCCCTGTACTGCGAGATGGAGTTCCTCCTCGCCAAGTGAACAACCCACCGTCGGATACCCACGGAAGAACAGCGCAGGAACGGATCTGTTAACTGAAACTATAACAGAAATCCCCGGAAGACCCGAAGGGTTTCCCTTAAGGGAAACCCTTGCATCATACTGCAATTCCTTTGGGCCCCCGAAGCCCTTCTACAGACCGAGGTGGCCTGATCGGTCCCTCTACGCATCCGCAAGGGGCTGTCCGCTACC
>JAIPGA010000076.1 GCA_021736445.1 Synergistales bacterium
CGGCGATCTGCGCCGGCATCGGTGCCGGCCAGGGATTGCCGGCAAGCCCCAGGGAGGTGGCGTTCACCACCATCCCCGGCGGCCGCTCCGGCAGCTCCCCCCAGGGGAGCACCGTGATCGTTGCGTTCTCCGACAGGGACCGCAGATCGGCGGCCAGACGCTCCGCCCGATCCCGGCCGCGGTTGCTCACCGTCACCGGACCGTAGCCGTTCCGGGCCAGGACATAGCCCGCGGCCCGGGCCGCCCCGCCGGCGCCCAGCAGCAGCGCCCCCCTGCGGGGAGGTTCCAGCCCTTCCAGCGTCCGGGCGATCCCCGCCACATCGGTGTTGTAGCCGCAGGTCATCCCGGGGGCGAAGAGCACGGTGTTGACGCTGCCCAGCGCCCTGGCCTCCGGGGAGAGGCTGTCCACCGCCGCGGCGGCCTCCTCCTTGAAGGGAACCGTCACGTTGCAGCCCCGGCAACCCAGGGCGGCAAGCCCCCGCAGCGCCGCGCCGAAGTCACGCCGTTCCACCCGGAAGGCCAGATAGGCCATGTCCAGATCGAGTCGGCGGAGCGCCGCACCCTGGATCACCGGGGAGAGGCTGTGGTCCACGGGGTCGCCCAGCAGACAGAGGAGCCCTGTGGCGGCAGTGGCCATCAGCTGTCCCTCCCGGCCACGGCGGCCATGTCGTCGAAGAAGCCCGGATAGGAGACGGCCACGCAGTCGGCGCCGTCGATCTCCACCGGCCCGTCGGCGGCGAGGCCCGCCACGGCCAGGGCCATGGCGATCCGGTGGTCGCCGCGGCTCTCCACGGCGCCGCCGCGCAGTCTGCCGCCGCCGCGGATGGTCCAGCCGTCGTCGTGCTCCTCCACATCCGCACCCAGAGCCCGCAACCCCTCGGTCATGGCGGCGATCCGGTCGCACTCCTTCACCCGGAGCTCCCCGGCACCGCGGATCTCCGTGGTCCCCTCGGCCTGGGTGGCGGCCACCGCCAGCACGGGCAGCTCGTCCACCATGGCCGGGACCTCCGCCGCGCCGATCCGGATCGCCCGCACCGGCGAGGAGGTCACCGTCAGGTCGCCCACCGCTTCGCCGCCCGAGGTGCTCTCCCGGCCCCAGGCCATCTGGAGCCCCATCCGCCCCAGCGCATCGAGGGATCCCGTCCTGGTGGGGTTGCGCCCCACGCCTCTGAGCGTCAGGGAAGAATCGGGGAGGATGGCCGCCGCCGCAACCCAGAAGGCCGCCGAGGAGATATCGCCGGGCACCCGCATCTCACCGCCGGGGATGTCGGGGAAGGGGTAGACCGTCACGCTGTTCCCCTTGCGGGTGATGGGCACGCCCAGGTAGTCCAGCATGATCTCCGTGTGGTCCCGGGAGGGCAGCGGTTCGGTGACCGTCACGCTCCCCCGGGCGGAGAGCCCGGCCAGCAGCAGCGCCGTTTTGACCTGGGCGCTGGCCTGGGGAGGCGTGTAGCTGCCCCCCGTCAGGAGGGTGCCCCGGATGGAGAGCGGCAGCCTGGTGCCGCCGTCCCGCCCGTCGATCCGGGCGCCCAGCGTCCGCAGGGGGTCCACCACGCGGCTCATGGGCCGGCGGCGGAGGCTCTCGTCGCCGGTGACCACCGAGAAGGCCCCGGGGATACCGGCCAGCAGGCCGCAGAGCAGCCGGGCGGTGGTCCCGGAATTGCCCGCATCCAGGGCGGTCTCGGTCTCCCGGACCGGTCCCCCGCCGCCGACCCGCACCCTGTGGCCGTCGCGTTCCACCCTGCAGCCCAGCTGCCGCAGGCACTCCAGCGAACTGGCGCAGTCCGCGCCGGGGGCGTAGTTGGTCACCTCGATCCCGCTGCTGGAACGGGCCCCGAGAAAGGCCGCCCGATGGGAAATGGATTTGTCGCCGGGGGGTGTGATCTCCCCCTGCAGGGACCGCGCCGGAAGGACGCGCCGTGCCGCCTTGGTCGTGATCATTCCTGTTCCCTCCTCTGGTCCGCCTGGAGGCTGTTCGGCACCCCGCCGGACCCTCCGTCCTCGCTGTCCGGTTCCACACCGGCCAGGATCGCTGCTCTGATTGCGCCCGCTCGGTCGCAGAGCGCTTCTATCTCCTGCGGCGAGGCCCGCCGCATCCTTTCCAGCAGCCCGGTCAGCTCCCGGAGCACCGCCCCTATGGCCTCGCCGTTCCGCTCCCAGACATCGGCGGCCAGCCAGGATGGCCCGGAGGCCACACGGGTGGTGTCCCGGAATCCGCCCCCCGCCAGCGCGGGGAGTTCGGGGAGCGCTTCCAGCTCCCCACCTGCCGTCAGCGCCAGCGCCGAGGCCACCAGCATGGGCAGATGGCTCACGCAGGCCGTGATCCGGTCGTGCCGCTCCGGGGAGACCTGCAGCCACCGGGCGTCCAGCGCGGCGGCGAGCTCTTTCCCCAGCTGCAGCGTCTCCGGCGACGTGGCGCCGGAGGGCACCAGCGCCACGGTGGCCCCGCGGAAGAGCGCGGCATCGGCGTTGTCGATCCCGCCCCGCTCCCTGCCCGCCATGGGGTGGAACCCCAGATGTCTGTCACCCCACAGCGACCCGAGCTCGTCACTGACCCCGGCGCGGACGCTTCCTACATCGAAGAGCGCCCGCGGCCGGTTCCCGGCCGACGCCGCCTGCCTGCCCAGCGGCACCAGCCGGCGGATCGGCGCGGCCAGTACCAGCAGATCCGTCCCGGCCGCCAGCGCCTCCAGCGTGGGGGCGCTGCGGGTGATGATCCTGCGCTCCAGGGCACGGTCCGTCACCGTCCTGTCGATGTCCCAGCCGGAGACCTCACGGCCCCCCCGCGCCAGCGCCGCCGCCATGGAGCCGCCGATGAGCCCCAGGCCGGCGATGCCTACATGACAGCCTTCAAGCCGCATGGCTGCTCCACAGGCGCCAGAGCGGCGGTGATCCGCCCGGCGGCCTCCATCAGGTGGTCGAACTCCTCCAGGGTGAGCGTCTGGTGGCCGTCGCTGAGGGCCAGGTCGGGACGGGTGTGGACCTCCACCAGCAGGCCGTCGGCACCGGCAGCCAGGGCGGCCAGACTCATGGGGGTCACCAGATCGCGCTTGCCCGTGGCGTGGCTGGGATCCACCAGGACCGGCAGATGGGTGAGGGACTTGACCAGCGGAACGACACTCAGGTCCAGGGTGTTCCGGGTGCTCTTGTCGAAGCTGCGGATCCCCCGCTCGCAGAGCATGACCCGCTCGTTCCCGCCGGCCAGGATGTACTCCGCCGCCTGCAGCCACTCGTCCACCGTGGCCATCATGCCGCGCTTGAGGAGCACCGGTGTGTCCATCTTGCCCAGCGCCTTGAGGAGCGGGAAGTTCTGCATGTTCCGGGCGCCCACCTGGAAGACGTCCACCTGGGGGGCCATCAACTCCACGTCCTCCGGGGCCATGACCTCGGTGACCACCGGCAGCCCCGTGGCCTCCCTGGCCTCCCCGAGGAGGGCGATCCCCTCGCTGCCCAGCCCCTGGAAGGAGTAGGGGTTGGAGCGGGGTTTGAAGGCGCCGCCGCGGAGCGCCGCCGCGCCGCTGGCCTTGATGCCCCGGGCCGTCTCCAGCAGCAGCTCCCGGGTGTCCACCGAGCAGGGCCCGGCGATGACCGCCGCCTCGCCGCCGCCCACGGTGACGCCGGGGGCCATCTCCACCGGTTTCGCGTCGGGGAAGGTCTCCCGGCTGGCCAGCGGGTAGGAACAGGCGGTCTCCGTCACCCGGCGCACCCCCGGCAACGCGGGGATACCCTCCCATCCGCTGCCCTTCCTGCCGTCGCTGACGATACAGGCGCCGCCGCTTCTGGGCACCACACGCACCTGCCGGCCCCGTCGTTCCTCTCGTTCGCACACTCTGGCGATATCAAGACTGCTGCTGCTGTTCTCCATCTGAATGATCATCATCACAAACACTCCTCTCTGCTCCTCCGTCCCCCATGAGGGAATACGAAAAAGGCCGGAACCTGGATTGTTGGAAATCCGGTTCCGGCCTTTGTGCTTACGCTACGCCTGGGCTGTTCTTGCGGGAATGCTAGGGTGCTGGAGGCCCCTCACGCGCCGATAACGGATTTCCACGTACTGGCAGGCCACTGGCGTAAAACCGCCACTGGCCGTCGGTAAAGTAATAATAATAGCTATCAAGGCGCGCTGCGAGCTGCTGCCGTATCGTGGCCCGGTCCGTCATCGATCTCACTCCCTTCACTGCGGTAAATAAAATGGGCGTTTCTTATTGAGCCATTGTAGGGGGCTTTGGGGATTTGTCAAGCCCCCTGGCAACCTGTCTCCTCGATCCGGGGCAGAGATCGTGCCGCCCATGGAGACAGGGGAACCGTCCCTCCGCATCCGCGGAGGTTGTGCATAACGGGGCAGATCACGGCAGCCGTTCCTGTCCCCTGTGGCTCATCCGGCGTCGGCGGTCCGGCCCCTCCGGACACCCTACACCGGGCGTTGCCGGGACTGGGATGCACAGTGCCTGTCGAGCATCTCCCGCAACGCATCACGGCTGACCGGCTTGGCCAGGTAGCCGTCCATCCCTTCGTCCAGGAAACGGGCGTCGTCGCCCTCCATGGTGTAGGCGGTGAGGGCGATCACGGGGACATCGGCGGTGTGGGCGTACCGCTCGTGGTCCCGCAGCTCCCGCAAGGCCTGGAGGCCGTCCATGACGGGCATCTTGATGTCCATGAAGACGCAGTCGAAACGCTGCTGTTCCACCATCTCCAGGGCCTTCCGGCCGTTTTCCGCCGTCGTCACGGTGCAGCCCTCCTTTTCCAGCATGCGCCGCACCGCAATCCTGTTGACGGCGTCGTCCTCGGCCAGCAGCACCGCCGGGGCCCTCTCCTCTCCGGGCGGCGCGGGCGCGGGCCCGGGCTCCGGCCCGGCGCCCTCCCGGGCCTCCCCGGCCAGGGGAAGGGAGAGGGCCACCGTCACGGTGGTGCCCTTCCCCTCCTGGCTCTGCAGGTCAAAGGAACCGCCCATATGATCCAGCAGCTCCTGCACCATGGCCAGGCCGAGGCCGGCGCCCTCGCGGCCGCTGGAAGGCTGGTCGTCGCCTACCACAAAGGGCTCGCGGATGCTCTCCAGTTTGGAAGCGGGGATGCCGATCCCCGTGTCGGTGATGGTGAACCGCAGCGTGCAGGTTGCGGCGTCGGCCTCCCAGGCTTCCGCGTGGAGCCGCACCGAGCCTTCATCGGTGAACTTCATGGCGTTGCCGATCAGATTGGACAGCACCTGGGAGAGCCTGGTGCCGTCGGTCGTCACGGCGGAGGGGACGCTCTCGTCCATCCGGCAGTCGAGCGCGATGCCCTTCCGCTGGGCCGTGGGCTGGAAGAGATCGCAGACCGAGCGGACCACCTCGCCGGGGTTGACGCGCTCCTCCAGGAAGGGGACGCTGTCGGCCTCGATCCGTGCCAGGTCGAGGATATCGCCCAGCAGCTTGATCATCCGGCCGCTGGACTGCAGCGCCAGGTCGATGTACTCCCGCTGGGACTCGTCGAGCTCCGTGTCCCGCACCAGCTGGAGCATCCCCATCACCCCGCTCATGGGGGTGCGCACCTCGTGGCTCATGTTGGCGAGGAACCGGGTCTTCGACTGGCTGGCCGCTTCGGCTTTCTTCCAGGCCTCCCGCAGGTCCGTCACATCCGTGCCGTACTCCACGATGCCGAAGACCTCACCGCTCTCCTCGTCGGCAATGGGCGCGATGAACAGCTTCAGCGCCCTGCCGGTGAGCACCTCCCGGGGATCGCCGGGGGCGGTGATCTCCTCTACGGTCTCGCCGGTCTCCATCACCTGCTGTATCCGGCACCAGGGGCAGGGGGAGTCCCGGTCCATGAAGACCTCGTAGCACCAGCGGCCCTCCAGCTCTTCCCGCTTCAGGCGCCGCCCTCCGGCGAGCCGGAAGTTGCTCAGGTTGGTGTGCAGGATCCGGTAGTCCCTGTCGATCACCGCCACGGCGCCGGGCAGGGAGTGGATAATGGACTGGAGGATCACGTTGTTCCGCCGCAGCTTCCGCTGGGCCATCACCTCGCCGGTGAGGTCCAGGGTCATGGCGATGATGCCGTCGAACTCGTCGTGCTCGTCGTAGATGGGCACCGCGTCGATGGAGAGATAGACCGTCCTGCCGTCGGGCCACCGGATGGCGTGCCGTATCCCCTCCACCGACTCCCCCGTCGCCTTGACACGCTGGAAGGGGAGCAGCCCGGCGGGGAAGGACCCGCCGTCGAAGTCGGTGATGTGCCACTGGGGATCGTCGTAGGTCCGCCCCTTGATCACCGACCGGTTCAGGCCGAGGACCCTCTCGGCGGCGGGATTGGCGTAGGTGATCCCGCCGTTGCGGTCCACAAAGACAATGGGCGCCGGGTTCCGGTAGAGGATCCGCTTGTACTGCCGCTGCACCAGCTCCCGGCTGCGCCAGGTGAGCCGTTCGGGGGTGACGTCCAGCAGCATGCCCGCCACCACCTGACGCCCATCGTCTCCGGTGGTCACCGTGGCGGTCATCCGCAGCCAGACCGGGCTCATGTCGCGGGAGAGCATCTGGAACTCGAAGGGCGGGTGGCCTCCCTGCAGCACCTGCCTCAGGACCAGAGAGACAAAATCGGCATCCACCGGTGCGATGCCGTCGGTCAGGAGGGTGCCCTCGTAGTGTCCCGGAGGGAACCCCGTCAGCTGCTCGATAGCGTCGCCGATGGTGCGCACCCTGCCCTCAGGGTCCAGTTCTACGGGTACAGCCCGAAGCTCTCCGAGAAGCTCTGTCGCAAGCCGCTGGTCCATGTCGTCACCACGCAATCCCTGTCGTCGTCGGCCCGCCGCAGGCAAGCGAAGCCTTGCACTGCTTTGCAATAGCATCACTCATGATATGGTACAGCACAGAGCTCGACGACGCAACAGGCACTTCCGTGGTGCACAGGGACAACGCGCTTCCGGTCTCCGGCGGAAGCCATGGAAACCGGCCCATGCCTACCCGTCGTTTTGGTAGAGGAAGCAGGCCACATGGTGGCCGCCCCCCACATCCCGGAAGACCGGATCCTCCCGGGCGCAGCGCTCCATGGCGCAGGGGCAGCGGGTGTGGAAGCGGCAGCCCGGCGGCGGGTCCACCGGCGAGGGGACGTCGCCCTCCAGGTGGATGCGCTCTCTGCCGCTCTCGGGATCCGGGTCGGGGATGGCCGAGAGCAGCGCCCTGGTGTAGGGATGCAGGGGGTTCCGGAAGAATTCTGCCTTCTCCGCCAGCTCCACCATCTTCCCCAGGTACATCACGGCGATGCGGTCGGAGATATGACGGACCACCGAGAGGTCATGGGAGATAAACAGATAGGTGAGCCGCAGCTCCTCCTGGAGGTCTTTCAGGAGGTTCAGCACCTGGCTCTGGATGGAGACATCCAGCGCGGAGACCGGCTCGTCGCAGACCACAAAGCTGGGTTGCACCGCCAGGGCCCGGGCGACGCCGATGCGCTGCCGCTGCCCCCCGGAGAACTCGTGGGGGTAGCGCAGGCGGTGCTCCGGCCGGAGGCCGCACTTCTCCAGGATCTCCACCACATAGTCGTCCAGCCCGCGCTCCCTGCAGAGCCCGTAGTAGCGTACCGCCTCGCCCACGATGTCCCGGACGTTGATCCGGGGATTGAGGCTCCCGTAGGGATCCTGGAAGATGATCTGCATCCCCCGCCGGACCCGGCCGGGATCCCTGGCCAGCAGCTCCGCCACGTCCTCCCCCTCGAACCACACGCTCCCGGCGGTGGGCGGCAGCAGATGGAGCAGGGCCCGCCCGGTGGTGCTCTTGCCGCAGCCCGACTCCCCCACCAGCCCCAGGGTCTCCTGTTTGTCCACATGGAAGGAGACATCGTCCACGGCCCGCACGTTGGCCACGGTACGGCGGAAGACCCCCCGCCGGATGGGGAAGTACTTCTTCAGTCCCCGCACCGTCACGTATCCCTGGTCAGGATGCATCGGCGCGCTCACCTCCTTCCAGCCCCTCGCCCTCGTAGAGCCAGCAGCGGCAGCTCCGGCCGTCCCGCAGCCGGTAGAGGGGCGGTTCCTCCCGGGTGCAGCGGTCGAAGCACTGGGGACAGCGGTTGTGGAAGCGGCAGCCCGGCGGGAAGGCCAGCGGGTTGGGCACCACGCCGGGGATCACGTCCAGGCGCTCCCGGTCCTCGGAGATTCTGGGAATGGAACGAAGCAGCCCCTGGGTGTAGGGATGCCGGGGCTCGCGGAACAGAGACCGGACCGACGCCTGCTCCACCACCTTGCCGGCGTACATCACCACCACCTGCTGGGCCGTCTCGGCGATCACCCCCAGATCGTGGGTGATAAAGATCACGGAGGAGCCGAACTCCTCCTTCAGGCTGTTCATCAGATCCAGGATCTGGGCCTGCACCGTCACATCCAGCGCCGTGGTGGGCTCGTCGGCGATGAGCAGGGCGGGGTTGCAGGCCAGGGCCATGGCGATCATGGCGCGCTGCCGCTGCCCGCCCGAGAGCTGATGGGGGTACTCCTCCGCCCTCCTGGCGGCGTTGGGGATGCCCACCAGATCGAGCATGGCCACCGCCTTCTTTCTGGCTTCCCCTCCCCCCAGCCTCCGGTGCAGCATCAGGGGCTCCATGATCTGTCTGCCCACGGTGTAGACCGGGTTGAGGCTGGTCATGGGCTCCTGGAAGATCATGGCGATGCGGTTCCCCCGGATGGAGCGCATCGCACCGGGGCTTTTGTCCAGCAGATCCTCCCCTTCGAAGAGGATCCGTCCGCCGGCGATCCGCCCCACCGGCCTGGCCACCAGCCGCATGATGGAAAGGGCCGTGACGCTCTTGCCGCAGCCCGACTCCCCCACAATGCCCAGCGTCTCCCCGGGTTCGATGGAGAAGGAGACCCCGTCCACCGCGCGGATCAGTCCGCGGTCGGTATCGAAAACAGTCTGGAGCGATTCGACGTCGAGCAAGGCCATACCGATCACCTACCGCTTCAGACGCACGTCGAGGGCGTCCCTGAGTCCGTCGCCGAGGAAGTTGAAGGCAAGCACCGTATACATGATGGCCACCCCGGGGAAGATGGCCCACCACCACTTCCCCAGCCCCAGGTACTTCTGGCCGCTGGAGATCATGAGCCCCCAGCTCGGCGTGGGGGGCTGGGCGCCGAAGCCCAGGAAGGCGAGCCCCGCCTCGATCATGATGATGGACCCCATGCCGAGGGTGGCCTGGACGATCACCGGAGCGATGGCGTTGGGCATGATATGGACGAAGATGATGCGCCGCGCGGGCATCCCCAGTGCCCTGGCGGCCTCCACGAACTCCCGCTCCCGCAGGGAGATGAACTGCCCCCGCACCACCCGGGCGATCTGCACCCAGTTGACCAGGCCGATGGCCACATAGACCACGATCATGCTGGGGTTCCGGAAGACCGCCACCACGGCCAGCACGAAGAGCAGAAAGGGGAAGGCGAAGACCACGTTGATGAGCCAGGAGATAAGGTCGTCCACCCATCCCCCCCTGTAGCCGGCGACGGCCCCCAGGGGCACGCCGAGACAGAGGGAGACCAGGGTGGCGAAGATGCCGATCTGCAGGGAGATCCGGGCGCCGTACATGATCCGGCTCAGCACGTCCCGGCCGTACATGTCGGTCCCCATCAGGTGCTCCGCCGAGGGAGCCGCCAGCTTGGCCGCCCGCCCCTCCGTCCAGATCAGCTGCCTGAAGGGGTCGTAGGGCGCCAGCAGATGGGCGAAGAGGGCCACGAAGACGATGGAGACCACCATAACGAGCCCCAGCATGGCCAGTCTGTTGCGCCGGAAGCGGAGCCAGGCCTCGTACCAGAGGCTGTTGCCGTAGCGTTTCCTGGATGGTTGTCCGGTCTGTGTCATGGCACCCTCCTAATCGTACCGGACCCTGGGGTCGATGAGCCCGTAGGAGATATCCACCAGGATATTGACCACCAGGAAGATCAGGGCCATGGATATCACCGTGCCGCGGATCATGGGGAAGTCGCGGGCCACCAGGGCGTCCACCGCCAGTCGGCCGATGCCGGGCCAGGCGAAGATGGTCTCGGTGAGCACCGCCCCCGACAGGAGGTAGGAGATCTGGGTTCCTACGATGGTGATCACCGGGATCAAAGCGTTTTTGAGGGCGTGCCGGCCCACCACCACCCTTTCGGCGAGCCCCTTGGCCCGGGCGGTGCGGACGTAGTCCTGGCTGAGCACCTCCAGCATGCAGGAGCGGGTGAGCCGGGCGATGAGCGCCGCAGGGCGGACACCCAGGGTGATCACCGGCAGCACCAGGTAGCGCCAGCTGCCGTCGCCGTAGCCCACGCCGGGCACCCAGTCCAGGGAATAGGCGAAGACAAGCAGAAGCAGCAGCCCCACCCAGAAGACCGGGGCGCTCACCCCCGAGATGGCGATGAACATGGCCGAGTAGTCAAAGATGGAGTACTGCTTGACCGCCGAGACAATCCCGGCGACCACCCCCACGATGGTGGCCAGCACCATGGCCCAGAAGGCCAGGCGGAAGGTGGCCCCCAGCCGGTCGAGGATCGCCGTGGTCACCGCTTCGTTGTTGCGGTAGGACGTGCCGAAGTCCCCCCGGGCCACATCCTTGAGAAACCGGAAATACTGCTGGTGGAGCGGCAGGTCCAGGCCGAGGTCGGCCCGGATCTTCGCCAGCGTCTGGGGATCGCCCCGCTGTCCCATCATCAGACGGGCGGGGTCGCCGGGAACGACCGCCATGAGGATGAAGACCACCGTCACCACGCCCCAGAGAACGGGGATGGCGTAGAGCAGCCTCCGGATGATATAGGCGAGCATCGGAACACCTCCAGGCATACGCGAACGGGAGGGGGGCCCCTCCGTGGACCGCCCCGGTGCGGGGAACAGACCGCCGGAGGGGGGCGGTCCCCTCCGGCGGCTTTCCGCTGACCTGACGGTCTACTGCCTGGCGGTCCAGACGTTGTACAGCGGGGTGGCATAGTCCCCCATGGCGGGCAGGTGGACGTTCTCCACCCAGTCCTGCACCAGCAGGCTGGTGGTGTAGTGGAAGAGGAAGATCCAGGGGGCGTCGTCGACGATGATCTGCTCGGCCTTCTGGTAGAGCTCCTTGCGCTTCTGCTGGTCCGTCTCCACCCGGGCCTCCTTGAGCAGGGCGTCGACCTCCTCGTTCTTGTAGAAGGAGTAGTTGCCCTTGGGGCCCCAGTTCTCGGAACTCAGGAGCACGTAGAGGAAGTTGTCGGGATCGGCGTAGTCCACCACCCAGCCCATGCGGAACATCTCCGTCTCGCCCCGCTCGGCCAGGTCGAGGTGCACGCCCCAGTCGAGGACATGGATATCCAGTTCGATCCCCAGCTGCATCAGCTGCCCCTGGATGGCCTCGGCCACGGCCTTGTGGCGGGGGTTGTTGTTCACGTTCAGCCGGCAGGAGAAACCGTCGGGGTAGCCCGCCTCGGCCATGAGCTTCCTGGCCTTCTCGGGATTGAAGGAATAGCCCTCCAGATCCTCGTTGTAGGCGAACATCCCCGGAGGCAGCACGCCCTTGCCGGGGTAGTAACGGCCCTCGATGACCAGATCGTTGATCATCTCGCGGTTCACAGCGTAGTTCAGCGCCTGGCGGAGCTTCTTGTTGTCCTTGAAGGGCTCCTTCTGGTTGTTGAAGCCGTAGTAGTAGGTCCCCAGCCAGGGACGCTCCTGCAGCTGGGAGCCGAACTCCTCCTTGGCGGCGCGGTAGTACTCGTCGGGGAAGTCGGGGAAACAGTCGATGTTGCCCTTCTTGAACTCCTCGTAGGCCACGGTGTTGTCGGGGATGATCACGATCTCCACACCGTCCAGGTAGGGAAGCTCCCGGCCCTCGGCGTCGGTGCGCCAGTAGTCGGGATTCCTCCTGTAGACCAGGTTCTGGTCGTGGTTCCACTCCTCCAGGATGAACGGTCCTGTCCCCACGGGGTGGAAGTTGAAGTCCTTGCCCCAGTGCTCGGCGTCCTCCCGGGGCACCACCATGAAGGAGTTGTAGGCCAGCACGGCCACGAAGGGCGCGAAGGGATACTCCAGCTCGAACTGGAGGGTGTGGTCGTCAACCACCTTGATGCCGGTCCACTCGTCGGTCTTGCCGTCCACGAAATCCTGGTAGCCCTTCACCATGTCGATGAAGTAGGCCCGGGGCGAGGTGACCTTCACCAGGCGCTCGAAGGAATACTTCCAGTCCGAGGCCACCACCTCGCGGCCGCCGTTTTTCGTCGGCTCGCCCAGGGACTCCTTCTGGAAGTGCACGCCCTTGCGCAGGTGGAAGGTGAAGACCGTTCCTCCCTCGGAGCCCTCCCAGCTCTCCGCCAGCCGGGGGAGCAGCCCCTGGCCGTCGGGATCGTTTTCCACGAGCATGTCGTACATCAGATAGAGATTCCGGCTGGAGACGGTGTCGGTGGCCATGGCGGGATCGAGCTTGGGGGGGTCGTTGATCTCGCGCCACCGCACCGTGCCGCCGTAGACGGGATCCTCCGCCGCGCAGGCCGCTCCGGCCGCCAGGAGCATCCCCAGACCCATCACAAGGACCGCAAAGAGTGCAACACGCTTCTTCACACAGGATCACCCTTTCCTCATCGGTTGGTTCCGTGTCCCTTCCCGCACCCGCGGACTCCCCACCACCTCCTCCACCGCGAGCCCAATCAAGATGGAATAGAGTCACACATTCTTGCGGTCAAGTATAACACCTGCATCCGGTTCCGTTGTGAACAAAATTCTACATATCTTTCGCTATCGATATACCAGTCGTCGCCAGAGTGGGTATCCAGAAGCCGAGGTCCGGGCGATGCCCGGA
>JAIPGA010000077.1 GCA_021736445.1 Synergistales bacterium
GTGGTGCCCGGGAGTCGGTTCGCGGGGCCCGGGCACCACGGCGTAGAGGGGGTCCGCCTGGCGGTCAGCAACCTCCGTTCGCAGGATGTGGCTGACGCCGCGGAGAGACTCGGCGATGCCCTGGAGGATCTCCGGTGATCCCTGGTGTTCGGGGGATCCTGCGCGGCAGGGAACAGCGTGCGTCCATGCAGAGACATCTGCTGCGGCGGTGGCCGTGGCTCGTGCAGATCGCCCTGAACATACCCGGGAGTCCAAAGCGTTTGGAAGGCGATCTGCTCTGTCTGGAGCGAACCGGCGCGGCTGTCGGGCGGCGGATCTTTTCTCCCGCAGGCCTCAGCCTGCGGATCACCATGGTGGACCCCGCAGGCCCCGTGGCGTACCTCTGCGGCGAAGACGGGGATCCCCGGAAACGCAAGCGGATTGCTGTGGAGCTGGAGGAGGGGCTTCCCTGGGGGCGGGTGCTTGATATCGACCTCGTCACGGAAGAGGGGACCCTCCACCGGCAGGAACTCGGCTACCCGGCGCGACGATGTTTCGTCTGCGGCGAGGAGGCAAAGGCCTGTGCCCGCCTCCATCGGCACACGTCCACGGCCTTGCGGCAATGCGCCGCCGGTCTCGTCAAGCGGGCCTGCAGCGATCCCCGGGCGGGCGGCTACCTCTGGTGATCCCCCGTGTCGCTCTCCATGATGGTTGTCATGTAGCGTTTCCATAGCCAAAGCGCCGCTATTGCCGTGCATGTCCCCCCGAGCAGCCCCCAGAAGATCATCCACGGTGCTCCGCGGTCGAACAGGTATCCTCCAAGCCCGGCAAGCGCCCGTCCGTAGAGAACAAGAGTGGCAAGAGAAAGACAGAGAACGACGAGTCTCATGGAACCTCCTTACAAATGGAAAAAAATCGCCCCAAAAACCTTATAAACGGAAAGGATTTCTGCTTGAGGCAGGGGGTTTCCCGCTGGTACGATAGTATACACTAAAGTGTCGCACTACTCGAAAGAGTGTGGCCATTCCAGGGGGTGCCCCGCGATGCGTGGACCACGATTATACACCACATCCGCCGACTACGTGTACCAGGAGCTACGCCAGCGCATCATCACCAAACAGCTCAAACCGGGGCAACGCCTCCCAGAGTTGAATCTGGCCGTTGAAATGGGAGTGAGCAGGACGCCCGTGCGGGAGGCCCTCCGCAAGCTTTCCAGCGAGGGGCTCGTAGATCTGGTGCCCCACAGCGGGGCCCGGCTGGCCATGCCGTCGAGAGCGGAGATGGAGGATGCCTACCGTGTGCGAGCAGAGCTGGAGGCGTTTGCGGCGCGACTGGCCGTTGCCAACACCATGAAACGGCATCTCCGACGGCTGGAGGAGCTCCTCTTTTCCGAAAAACAGGCCTTCCGCGAAAGGGATCTCGAACACTACCTCCAGATCAACGAGGCCTTTCACTGCACCATCGCCGAAGCGAGCGGCAATAGAGTTCTGGGATCCTACATCAAGAATGTGCTTGCCAGAACCAATGTGTATGTCGTCTTCTACGATCCCTTTTACGAACTGGAGCACAACCCGAGCGTGGAGGAACACAGCGCGATCATCGAGGCGTTGCGGGCGCGGGACACAGGACAGACGGTTCACCATATGGAGCATCACCTTGCCCTCTCCCTGGAGATCCTCTCCGGGCCGCAGTAACGGCGATCATTGCAAAAAACGGGAAGGGCGCTCCGCGTGCTCTTCCCGTTTTTTTGCTACACTAACGGTTGGCGTGGCAATTGCCGATTCGAAGATAGAGGTACAACGATGAATGCGGGGTGGAAACGACCATGGACACGACGATTCCTATTTTGGATCTCAATCGCTCCTACGGGGAGATTGCCGAGGAGGTTCGCGGGGCTGTACAGAGGGTGCTGGATGGACAGCAGTTCATCCTCGGCCAGGAGGTCGCCGATTTCGAGGAACAGGCGGCGAATTTTCTTGGAGCGAATCATGCAACAGGGTGCGCCTCCGGCTCGGATGCCCTTCTTCTGGCGTTGATGAGTCTCGACCTCCAGGCCGGGGACGAGGTGATCACAACGCCCTTCAGCTTCTTTGCCACGGCCGGCGCCATCGAACGGCTTGGTGCAAAACCGGTGTTCTGCGATATCGATCCCGATTCGTTGAACCTTCGGCCCGATCTGATTGCGCGGGCTGTGGGGGAACGGACCAGGGCGATATTGCCTGTGCACATCTTTGGGCAGATGGCACCCATGAAGGAGATCCTCGAATTGGGAGCCTCCCGGAACATACCGGTGATCGAAGACTGTGCCCAGTCCTTCGGGGCTTTTGAGCTCTTTGAGGGGAAACCCTGTTACTCCGGTACGCTTGGGACGGCCGGCTGCTTTTCCTTTTTCCCGACGAAAAACCTCGGCGGCTGTGGTGACGGCGGGCTGATCACCACCAACGACGAGGGCATCTACCAACGGATCAGATCGCTGCGGGTTCATGGGGCGCTGAAGACCTATATCCATGAAGAGGTGGGGCTGAACAGCCGGCTGGATGCGTTGCAGGCGGCCATACTCTCCGTCAAATTGACCAGGCTGCCCCAGTGGAACGAACAGCGCCGTGAAGCGGCGGGGGTCTACTCCATTCTCTTCGGCGAGCACGGCCTGCTGGACCGTGTGCAGGTGCCGGTGGTCCAGGATGGGCGCAATCACATCTTCCACCAGTACGTTATCCAGTGCGACCGGCGGGATGCGCTCAAGGACTATCTCAGCCGACAGGGCATCGGAACCAAGGTATACTATCCGCTCTGTCTCCACAGACAGCCCTGTTTCGCCCACCTCGGCTATCAAGAAGGCGATCTGCCTGTCGCCGAAGAGGCGAGCCGCAGGGTTCTGGCGCTGCCGATCTTTCCGGGTATCACACCGGAAGAGCAAGAGCGGATTGTGGAAACCATCGCGGCCTTCTACGGGGGTTGACCATCATTGACCTATCGCCCCTCCTTGCGTATAATCGCTCTGTGCGAGGCAATGCGATGCCGGAGACAATATAAGGGAGGTACCCTCTATGTTTTTCCCTTTCTTTTTCGATTTTAGCATCATACTCTTGATTCCTGCTGTGATCTTTGCCGGATGGGCGCAGTTGAAGGTCAAGTCCTCCTTTGCCAAATACAGCAAGGTGCGCGCGGGCAGGGGTGTGACGGCCCGCCAGGTGGCTCGGCTGCTGCTTGACAGCTATGGACTGCAGCGCATTCCGGTGCGCCAGGTGGGCGGGCAGCTCACGGACAACTACAATCCCAGGGAGAAGACGCTCAATCTCTCGGAGAACGTCTACAACAGCAGCAGTATCGCGGCCATAGGCGTGGCGGCCCACGAGACGGGGCACGCGATTCAGGACCTGAAGAACTATGCACCCATGCGTATCCGAAATGCCATCGTGCCGGTGGCGAACCTCGGCTCGGGGCTTGCCTTCCCGCTCTTTTTCATCGGGCTGCTCTTCCAGGCCAGTGGGCTGATGACCCTGGGAATCCTGGTTTTCGTCGCCGTTCTGCTCTTTCATCTGGTGACGCTTCCGGTGGAGCTGGACGCGAGTTCGCGGGCGCTGCGCATCCTGGACAACAGGAGCGTTCTCTCGTCGGAGGAGCTGCGGGGCGCCAGGGCTGTTCTCAACGCGGCGGCCCTGACCTATGTCGCCGCGACGGTGATGGCGGCGGCGCAGCTGGTGCGGCTTCTGGTGTTGCGCAATATGTTCGGTGGTGACGAGTAGCCGGTTTCCGCAGACGATGAAGCTCGAGAAGGGGTAAAAATCGGTGAAATCGCAAATTGAAGGCTCGCCACTCCACGCTATAATGGGGTGGCGCCTTTTCTGTAGGGAGGATATCCGTGTACGGATGGTTGTTGCTGCTGTTGGTTCTCCTGGTGATGATACCGTGGTTTGGTGTGGCACTCCTCTTCTTTCTCCTGTTCTTTTTCCTCCTGTTCATACCTCTCGGCTTTGCGGCCAGTTCCTTTATCTGGCTTATCGTGGGGCCGAAGCAGCTCCTCAGTGTGCTGACCAACAGGCGGGTACGCCAGAACCACGCCCTTGAGCACGCAACGGCCACGATCCTCGAACGGCGCTACGGTGTGCGGGTCTCCGGGCTCGCCTACCGTGAAGGCTTTACGGTCAAGGCCTCACTGCCGGCTCCGGAGGTGGTCGCCGATACCGCGGCCCTCGCCTTGCGCCGATTGCAGCGTGGGGAGAGGGAGCTGGCGATTCATCCCAAGTGCGGGACCACGCTGGTGGTTGTGAATATTCTGTCGGCCCTTGTTTTTGTTACACTCCTTTTGGTGACGGGGCAAATCAGTATTCTCACGGTTGCTGTTGCGTTGCTGGTTGCGCATCTTGTAGGGCCGTTGGCGAGTGCCTTTGTGCAGCGCTACGTAACCACCCTGCCGGATGTAGAGGATGTACGCATTCTGGGGATCGAACCTGTGTTGCAGGATCGAAGACGACGCCGGCTGCACGTGATGGGGTACGCTGGAGGACAGTGGTTTGTCCGAACGCAATCGAAGAACGAACGGTACGAGGCTGCGGTTGTCGGGTAGATTTGCAGGAGGTGCACGCTTCCAAGGCTGCCTGTGGAATCTCGGGGAGGCGCATGAATGAAGAGATTTATGTATCTGAGTTTTGTCGTTGTTCTGCTTGTTATCGTGGCCTCCGGTGCCCTGACACTGTACTATGTGTTCTGGGGCGGAGAGGAGATAAGCACGCCTCCTCTGGAAGGAATGAGCGCCATCGAGGCTGTCGAGATCGCCCAGCAGCATGGGCTCCTGGTCCGGATGGACAAGGTGGATTCCCTGAAGGAACCCGGCATCGTCCTCTCGCAATGGCCGGAAGCGGGGTCGAAGATCAAGGAGGGAAAGGTGCTGATTCTGAAGATCAGCAAGGGCGGGGACCGGGTGGCGCTGCCCAACCTCCGGGGGATGGAGTTCAACGAAGCCGTCGCGACGCTTGAGGAGGAGGGATTCACCGCCGGGGATATCGTCCGGATCGACCACCCCGATGTGTTGCCCGGAACGGTGATCGCCCAGAGCCCTTCGGCGCCGGCCCGGCTTCCCAAGGGCGAGCGGATCGATCTGTTGATCAGCAGAGGTCCGTCCGGAGAGGGTGGAACGGTTTCCGTCCCTGATGTGACGGGGAGGGAAGAGGCGGTGGCCCGGCGACTGCTGGCAGGCGCCGGATTGCAGGTGCAGGATGTGCGGTATACCTACACGCAGAATACGCCTGAGGGGATTGTTGTTTCCCTGAGCCCCGCTCCAGGTACGACCCTTCGGCATGCCTCCGGCATTACGCTGGAGGTGGCCACCAACCGCCGGGCGGAAGCCTCGGAGCCGGAGAACCCGACACCGACACCTTCTCAGACAGTGCGGGCGCCGGGGATGGCGGATGGTGTGGCCGATGAGGAACAACAGGTGGCGACCGACAGCCGGCCCGAGGAGCAGCCCCCGGCGGAGACCGAAGAGACGGCAGAGACCGTTTCCCCGGATCGGGAGACGGAGCCGGAGCCTACGGCGACGCCGACGCCGACCCCGGTGCCGGGCAAACTGGCCAAGATCCGGTATCAGGTGCCGCCGCTCTCTGATCCCCTGAATCTCCTTATCGAGATGGTGGATGAACAGGGAAGCCGGAAGATCCTGGACAGAGAGGTAAGCAGCGGGGAGTATGTCAAACTCGACAAGCGGTATGTCGGGAGTGCTGTGGTAACAATCTATCTCGGAGGGGAATTTGTATGGCAGGAACGGTACCGGTAGTGTCACGGATGTACGAACGACTGTCTGCGCGGCGTCCGCTTGTGGCGCCGTCGCTGCTTTCGGCGGATGTGCTGCAGCTCCGGCAGAGTGTAGAGGAACTTCAGGGAGAGATGGATCTGCTGCATCTCGATGTGATGGACGGGCACTATGTCCCCAATCTCTCCTTTGGGCCGCAGTTCGCCGCCGCCCTCAGGGAGGCCTATCCGGAGACACTGCTTGATGTACACCTGATGGTGACGCCGCCGGAGGATTTTGTTCCCTCCTTTCTGGAGGCGAAACCGGATTTCCTCACCGTTCACTGTGAGGCCGGATTCCATATCCACCGGGTGCTTGGCAGGATCGCCGAGTCCGGGGTCTGTCCCGGGGTCGCGATCAACCCCGGAACACCGGTGGCGTTGCTCGAACCGATACTCCACATGGTGGGGATGGTGCTTGTGCTTTCGGTGAATCCCGGCTTTGGCGGGCAGAGCTTCCTGCCCGAGACGATGGAGAAGGTGCGTTCCCTTGTGCGGTGGCGGGAGACCCACGGGGCGCGCTACCTCATTGAGGTTGACGGGGGTCTCGCCTCCGAAAATGTATCCGAGGTGGTTGCGAAGGGCTGTGATGTTGTCGTCGCGGGGAATTCGATCTTTGGCGTATCGCGCCCGTACGATGCTGTCCGGAGCCTTCGTAGCGCTGCAGAAAAGGGGTTGCGAAGATGAGCGAGGAACAGCTTTCCCTTCAGGAACTGGGTGAGCGCCTGCGGAGGTTGAGAGAGGAGCAGGGATACTCGATCCAGGAGGTTGCCGAGGGTATCCGGGTTCGGGACATCTTCATCCAGGCGATCGAGGAAGGGCGTATCGACGACCTTCCGTCGACAGTCTATGCACGGGGATTTATCCGAAACTATCTCTCCTTCCTCAAGGTTGACGAATTGTGGGATTCCTACAGGGAAGTCTTGCCGCCGGTGAAGAGTGTGGACGTCGCCTCTTCCGTGGGGACCTATGCCCCGCCTCCGAAGGGCTTCAAACGTGTTCCCCGGTGGGGGCTGTACGTCCTTGTGGTGGTGCTCGTGATCTCGGGGTATTATTCATGGAACAAACGGGAGGCCATACGGGAGGCCTTCACAAGGACCCACGATACCCAGACGGTGACGGAGGAGGCGCAAAACGATGGAGAGACCCTGATCTCCGGGGACCAGTTGAATCTCGCTCTTGTCACCACCTCCGACGAGGTCTCTCCGGATGTTCCCTCGGCAGATCCTGCGCTCTCTCCCGATGAAACGCCGGCGGCGACGGTTGCATCGCCGGATTCGGCGGACAGGGTGCGGAGTGGGGATATGGCATGGCTTGACCAGATCGACGGGGAGCGTGAACAGCCCCGGCAGGAGGAGCAGCAGGAAAAGACACTGACAATACGGTGTACGGGGCGCTGCTGGACCAGGGTCCGGCAGGGTGAAGAGCAGTTGTATGTCGGGACGCTGGAAGAGGGGGATACCAGGAGCTTCCCCATGGATGCCGTGCTGTCGCTCCGTCTGGGCAATGCCGGGGTTATCGTAGCCAACTGGGAGGGGCGCGATCCGGAGCCCCTGGGGTACGACGGCGAGGTGGCCACGGTGCGTATCTATCCCGATGGAACAATTGAAAAGGACTAGTTACCCCGAGGTGGCCATCGTCAGCCTGGGCTGTGCGAAAAACCAGGTTGACAGCGAGAACCTTGCAGGCATCCTCCACAGAGCGGGATGCACGATTGTCGCTGAACCCTCGCAAGCGGAGACGGTGATTGTGAACACCTGCGGCTTCATCGAGGCTGCGATTCGGGAGAGCGTAGAGGTGATCCTCGATCTGGAGGAGCGGAAGGAGCGGGGGGAGATCCAGGCCATCGCTGTTGTGGGATGCCTGGTGAACCGTTACGAAGACGAGCTTCGGGAGGAGCTCCCCACGGTCGACTACTGGGCCCGGAGCGAGGAGTGGAGCATGCTCTGCGGGGCCCTGACGAAGGAAGCGTCACCGGCGGGGGAGAACAGACAGCGGCTTCTCCCCGGATATCCGTGGTGGACGCGCTATCTCAAGGTGGCGGACGGGTGCGACAACCGGTGTACCTACTGTACGATTCCTTCCATACGGGGCCCGTTGCGGAGCCTCCCCGAAAAGCGCATCGTCGACGAGGCGGAACAGCTGGTTCGTTGCGGTGCCCGGGAGCTCTGTCTGGTGGGGCAGGACATTGCCTCCTATGGGAAAGAGCAGGGGCCTTCCCGACTCGCGGGCCTTCTTGAGATGCTTTCTTCGGCGTTGCCGGAGGATATCTGGATCCGGCTTCTGTACCTCCATCCCGACAATATCCCCCCTCACTTCTGGGAACGCCTGGCGGCACTCCCACAGGTACTCCCCTATGCGGACATCCCTGTCCAGCACAGTCATCCCGCCATACTGCAACGTATGAACCGGAATCCCGATACGGAGCGGTTGCACGCCCTTTTGCGCGCCCCCAGGGATCTGGATGAGGGGTTTGCGTTGCGCACGACCACTATGGTGGGATTCCCCGGTGAGACCGAGGAGATGTTTGATTCACTCCTTGCCACGATAGCGGAGATCAAGTTCGATAATCTGGGGGTATTCTGCTTTTCCCCCGAGGAAGGCACACCGGCTGCAACCTTTCCCGATCCTGTGGACCGGGAGACAGCGGAAGAACGGAAGGAACGGGTGCTGGAGCTCCAGGAGGCCATAGCCCTTGAGCGGAGCGAGGCCATGGTGGGTGCGGAGCTCGACGTCCTGGTGGAGGGCTATCACCGGGAAGATGGACTTCTGTGGGGGCGATCGTACCGGGATGCCCCCGAGGTTGACGGGAGTGTCGTTGTCGCCGCACCGGAGGATGCCGTGACGCCGGGAGAGCGCATCCCTGTCGTTATTGAAGAGGCTCTGGGGTACGAGCTCAGGGGAAGGATACGGGAAGCATGAACGATCACAGAACGACCCGTCCACAGACCGCGATCGCCATCGCGACGCTCTTCGGCATCGGCCGGCGATCTTCCATGCCGGGAACCCTGGCCGCGGGGATCGGGTTTCTGGCGGCACTCCTTTTCCCCTTTCCCGTACTCTACGGTTTGCTGCCGCTCGTTGTGGTGACCGTGGTGGTCCTTGCCCGGGCCGTCCCGTCGATGACGGAGGAGGAGCGGAAGGCCATTGTGGCAGACAGGATGACGGGGGTCTGGACGACACTGGTGATGCTGCCCGCCTCGCTGGTTCTGCCGGCCTTTTTTCTCTACAGGATTGTGGATATCATCCGTCCCTTCCCTGTTTCGGCGGTCCAGCGCCTCCCGGGTGCGGCAGGGATGGTCGGTGACGATATCGTCTCCGGTATCCTGACGAATCTGCTCCTGCGTTTCTTTCACTGGCTCTTTTTGGCCCATGGACTGCGTGCGATACTGGGAGGATGATTGGTGTGCAAGAAGCAACGGCTGTGCTCGGCGCCATCGGCGACGAGATTCTGGAAGGCCGGAGAAGCGAGGGCAACGGTCACTGGCTGGCCGCCGAGCTCCATGCCCGCGGGTGGACGGTGCGTGCGATCGAGGTATTGCCGGATGAGGTCGCCGAAATCGAAGCGTTCCTGCAACGATGGTCCGGTGCCTGTTCGCTGATTGTTCTCTCCGGTGGACTGGGGCCGACGGAAGACGACAAGACACGCTTTGGCATCGCCCGCTATCTCGGGACAGAGCTTGCTGAGGATCCCCTCTACGAACGCATTCTCGAGCGATACACCGGGGATCTCCGGGACATCATCAGCGACTCCCGGCGGTACCAGGGGTATATCCCACAGAACGCCGAGGCTGTCTACAATCCAGTTGGTTCCGGCCTGGGCATCAAGTTTATTACGCAGGAAACCACCGTCCTGTCTTTTCCCGGCGTGCCGAGGGAATTCAAAGCCATGGCCCGGCAGGAGCTCACGGCCTTTGAGCGTGGAGACAACGTAAGCGTAGAGATCTGCATTACAGGCTGGCCGGAGGGTCGACTCGCCAAGGAGATCGCTCCGCTTGTGTCTGCAGATTCCGTCAAGACCGCCTTTCTGCCTTCCTACAATCTCATTACAGTAGTGCTCAACGGCCCGGAGGAGGCGGTGCGGCAACAGCGGGAACGGATTGAGCGGCACCTGGAGGAGGACTGCCTTCCCCGGGGGGTCTCTACCCTCGAAGAAGCCATTCTCCTGGGCTGCGAACGGACGGGGCGCCGGCTCTCCCTGGCGGAATCCTGTACCGGTGGAATGCTTGCCGCCCGGTTGACCTCCGTGTCGGGGGCATCGAAAGCCTTTGCCGGCGGCATCGTTGCCTATAGCAATGATGTGAAGTGCAGCCTCCTCGGCGTGCACTGGGAAACACTGGAGCGCCACGGCGCCGTGAGTGAAGCCTGCGCCGCCGAGATGGCCCGGGGTGTCTGCCGGCAATGCGGGACAGAGGTCGGCTTGAGTGTTACCGGTATTGCCGGTCCTACCGGAGCAACGCCGGACAAACCGGTGGGCACCGTCTATGTCGGTCTCTGCCGGGAAGACCGGACCACCTGCCGCCACCGGGTGTTTGCAGGCAACAGGGCCGCTGTGCGTGAGCGGTCTGTCGCCTTTGCTCTGGAACAGCTCTGGAGAGATTCCAAGGAGGGGTGATCGATGTCCCACGGAATACGTGCCTTTGTCTGCATTCCCCTCTCCCATCATTTGACGGTGGAGATAACGCAATGGGTCAGTCGGTTGAAGGCCTTCGGCCCACGGCTCAAGTGGGTACGTCCGGAAGCGATGCACATTACCCTGAAATTCCTCGGCGACATCACGCCACAGACCGCGAAGTGTCTGGATCGGCAGCTGCAGGGCAGCCTGCAGAGCCGCCATACCGCCATGCCTCTTTCCATTTCCGGAGCAGGCGCGTTCCCTTCACTCCGTTCTCCGCGGGTCCTGTGGCTGGGGATCAACGAGAACGACAGCGAACTGCAGCGGATTTACGAAACCGTTGAATCCTCCGCCGTCGCCTGTGGACTGGAGCGGGAACGGCGCGGCTTCCACCCCCACGTGACCCTGGCAAGGCTGAAACAGCCAGGTGATTGCACGATGTCGCTCCTCGAGGCCCTCACAGAGGAACCGCTGCAGGGCAAATCCTGGATGGCCAACAAGGTGATTCTCATGCGCAGCGACTTACAGAAAGAGGGAGCCCGGTACACACCGATGGGGGAGTACCGTCTTCCCGTAGGCGAAGACGAATAGCGTTTCCTCAAGCGGTGGTGAGCAACACAGATAAGGAGGTAATCCAATGGCGAAAAAGAAGGAAAACCTGACCCGTGAGGATGTGCTGGAGCAATCCCTCAGCGACATACGCAGCAAATTCGGTGAAGGCGCCATCATGCGTCTTGGCGACCAGCATGTTGTGTCGGTGGATGTGATTCCGACAGGCATCCTTCCCCTGGATGTCGCGCTGGGGATAGGAGGGCTTCCCAGGGGACGGATCATTGAGATATTCGGACCTGAAGGTACCGGGAAGACCACCCTGGCGCTGCATGCGGCGGCGGAGGCACAGAAGGCCGGCGGCATAGCGGCCTTTATCGATGCCGAGCATGCCCTTGATCCGCGGCTCGCCAAGTCGGTGGGTGTCGATATCGCCTCTCTCTATATCTCACAGCCCGACAGCGGCGAACAGGCACTCTTTATTCTTGACTCACTGGTGCGGAGTGGAGCGGTGGACTTCATCGTTGTTGATTCGGTGGCCGCCCTGACCCCGCAGGCCGAAATCGACGGGAAGATCGGCGAATCCCAGGTCGGTCTCCAGGCCCGTTTGATGTCCTACGCGTTGCGGCGCCTCACTTCGGCCATATCCAAAAGCAAGGGGAGCGTTGCCTTCATCAACCAGCTCCGAGCAAAAATAGGAACCACCCCCTACGGTGGCCCCCAGGAGACGACGACCGGCGGCCGGGCGCTGAAATTCTATACCTCGGTGCGCATCGAGGTGAAGCGAGGCAAAAGCGTTACCAAGGGAGAGGAGAATCTCGGCCACGAGCTCTGGCTGAAGGTGGTGAAAAACAAACAGGCCCCGCCTTTCAGAACAGCTCATACCACGCTTGTCTACGGGAAGGGCATTCCAAAGGCGATGGCGGTGGTCGACATGGGCATTGACCTCGGCATCATCAAGCGCCGCGGTTCCTGGCTGGCCTATCAGGGGGAAACCATCGGTCAGGGCAAAGACAACGTATCGCAGTATCTGGAAGAGCACCCCGAGTTTATGGAACAGGTTGTCCAGGAGGTACGCAAGAAAGCCGCCGAAGGACTTGGGATAGAGCTCGCTCCGGAGCCGGAGTCGGAGCCCTCCCTCCCGTCCGGAGAGGAGGAGCAGCAAAAGGCACAGGGGACCTCCATGGAGGACGAGTTCATGGAGCTCGATTTGGGGGAAGAAACGGAAAGCAGCAGTAATCGGGAGTAAAGCGCCCCAAATGGATCATTATCCCCGTTGTTACGTCGACGTTGGGAGATTGACACGGAGCTGTAAGGTTGGTACAATCCTTCTTGCCCTTAAAGAGAAGGGCGTTTCCACGGCACCTTGACAAGGGATCAGTATGTGAGAGCGGAGCCTTGTTGATATTTTTTGAGAAGAGAGACGAACTCCATGGAGAGTTTGATCTTGGCTCAGGATGAACGCTGGCGGCGTGCGTAACACATGCAAGTCGAAC